>JACQVC010000111.1 GCA_016209995.1 Gemmatimonadota bacterium | reverse complement strand
TCGCGCGTGCGCGACCTCTTCGAGCAGGGCAAAGCGCACGCCCCGTGTATCATCTTCATCGATGAGGTTGACGCGGTGGGCCGGCACCGCGGCGCCGGTCTGGGCGGCGGTCACGACGAGCGCGAGCAGACGCTGAACCAGCTCCTGGTCGAGATGGACGGGTTCGAGTCCAACGAAGGGGTCATCCTCCTGGCCGCCACGAACCGGCCGGACGTCCTCGATCCGGCCCTGCTGCGGCCCGGCCGCTTCGACCGCCGCGTCGTCGTGGACGCGCCGGACGTCAAAGGCCGGGAAGCCATCCTGCGGATCCACGCGCGCAAGGTGCCGCTCTCGAACGATGTCGAGCTGCACTCGATCGCCAAGGGCACGCCGGGCATGAGCGGCGCGGACCTCGCCAACATCGTGAACGAGGCCGCGTTGCTGGCCGCGCGCCGCAACTCCGACCGCGTCGAGATGGCCGATCTCGAGGAGGCCAAGGACAAGGTGATTCTCGGCGTCGAGCGGCGCAGCCTGGTTCTAAGCGAGGCGGAGCGTCGGCTGACGGCGTATCACGAAGCGGGTCACGTGCTGATCGGGCTGAGAATCCCGGAGCTGGACCCGGTTCACAAGGTGACGATCGTGCCTCGGGGCCGAGCGCTCGGCGTGACGGCGAGTCTACCGGAAGAGGACCGCCACTCGTACACGAAGTCGTGGCTGGAGGGTCAGCTCGTGATGCTCTTCGGCGGGCGCGTGGCCGAAGAGCTGATCTTCGGCCTCGACAAGGTCACGACCGGCGCCGCCAACGACATCGAGCGCGCGACCGACATCGCCCGGCGTATGGTGACCCGCTTCGGAATGTCGGACTCCATCGGGCTCATGGCCGTGGGCGACGCGGAACAGGAGGTCTTCCTGGGGCGCGAGCTGGTGCAGCGGCGCGAGATCTCCGAGCACACGTCGCAGCTCGTGGATCAGGAAGTGAAGCGGATCGTCGAGGAAGCTCACGACCGGGCGCGCCAGATCATGCAGGGGGAGCTGGAGCTGCTGCACGCGCTGGCCAACGCTCTGCTCGAGCGGGAGACGCTCGACCGCCAGGAAGTCGAGCTGCTGGCCGCGGGCAAGCCGCTTCCACCCGTGAAGGTCACGGCTGGGCCGGGCACGCTCGCCGACGCTCGCGCCGTCTCCCCCTCGGGCGACGGAGCCGCCTCGCCCGTCACCGCGCCGGCGAGACCGGAAGAGCCCGAGGAGGTGCCGGAGCAGGCGGGAGTCGCGTCCGCTGCGGCGACGCGCGTGCGCGCGAGTCGCCCGGAACCGGATGCGCCACGTTGACGCCGTGAGCCCGACCACTGGCGCCTCACCCCACGCGACTGTTCGTTTGCGTGGGGGCCCCGCCGACACCCCGGGGATCGGTTCGCCGTCGCGCGCCGATCCCCGTTTTTCTGCCCGGTGGCGCGTGGCGGATCGCGAGATCTCGCTCGAGCGCCCCATCCTGATGGGCATTCTCAACCTCACGCCGGACTCGTTCTCCGACGGCGGCCAGCTCCCCACGGTGGATGCCGCCCTCGCGCGCGCGGAAACGCTCATCGGGGCGGGCGCGGAGATACTGGACGTCGGCGGCGAATCCACGCGTCCGGGCGCGCAGCCGGTCTCGCCGGCGGAGGAGCGGCGCCGCGTGCTGCCGTTCCTCGAGGCGGCGAGTCGTCGCCTCACGGTCCCCTTCTCCATCGACACGCGCAGAGCGGCGGTCGCCCGCGCCGCCCTCGATGCCGGCGCCGTGATCGTGAACGATGTGTCCGCTTTACAGGCTGACCCGGCTATGGCCGTGCTCGTTGCGGAGCGGCGGGCCGGCGTCGTGCTCATGCACATGCGTGGCGAGCCCGCGACGATGCAGCAGCTCGCTACCTACACGGACACGACGGGAGAAGTGGCCGCCGAGCTGGGCGTCGCGCTGCAACGGGCCTCGAGCGCGGGCATCGCGCGGGAGGCCATCGTCCTGGATCCCGGTATTGGTTTCGCGAAGACGGCGGAACAGAGCCTCACGCTGCTGCGCGAGCTGGCGCGCATCGTCGCGCTGGGCTACCCCGTCCTGGTGGGCCCCAGCCGCAAGAGCTTCCTGGGCAAGCTGCTCGGCACGCCGCCCGACCAGCGCGTCGAGGGCACCATCGCCGCCTGCGTCCTGGCGTTCGCTGCGGGCGCCCGTATCTTCCGCGTCCACGACGTCGAGGCCGTGCGCCGCGCCCTGACCGTGAGCCAGGCCATCCTCTCGGAGCCGTGAGACGCCTTGAGCACCATCGCCGAGCAGTTCGCCGTCTTCCGCCCGCACTGGACCGACATCATCGAGATCCTGATCGTCGCCGTCCTGTTCTACCGCCTGCTCCTCCTGGTGCAACGCACGCGCGCCATGCAGATGCTGCTGGGACTCTTGCTGCTGGCCGGTACCTACGTCGCCGCGCGCACGCTCGGCTTCGATCTGATCCGCTACCTCCTGGAGACGCTCTTCCAGTACGGGGCCATCGCTGCGCTCGTGGTCTTCCAGCCCGAGCTGCGCGCCGCCCTGGCCCGGCTCGGCCAGAGCCGCATGATCCGGCTCTTCACGAAGCTCGAGGAGAGCCAGGTCGTGGACGAGATCGTGGATGCGACCGAGCAGCTCTCTCGTGCCAAGACGGGCGCGATCATTGCCATCGAGCGCGAGGTCGGGCTCGACGAGTACTGCCAGACGGGAAGCCCGCTCAACGCTCGGGTTACCGCGGAAATGCTGCTCACTATCTTCACCCCGTACTCTCCGCTGCACGACGGCGCGGTGATCATCTCGGGGAACGTCATCCGGGCGGCGGGCGTGATCCTTCCCCTGACTCAGTTTCCCGTCGAGGATAAGACGCTCGGCACGCGGCACCGGGCCGCGCTCGGACTCAGCGAGGAGACGGACGCGCTGGTCATCGTGGTCAGCGAGGAGACCTCCCGCATCTCGGTCGCGCACCGCGGACGCTTCGAGTTCGATACCGAGCCGGCTCGGCTGCAAGAGATTCTGACGGGGGCGCTAAAGACACGCTCGACTCTCTCTCGCTCGCCGGCTCCGGTCGGCTGAAGCGGGTCAGGGGGTCGGCGAAGGAGATCCAGGAGTGGTCCTCGCACTTCTCGCTCAGGCCACGGACACGGCTCAGGCGGCAGCCGAGACCGGTGGTGGTGGCGCCCCGGTCTACGAGCTTCTCACGCTGTTTGCCGATGGCGGTTTCATGATGTATCCGCTGGTGCTCTGCTCGCTGCTCGGCCTGGGCGTGATCCTCGCCAAGGGCTACATGCTGTGGGAAGCCCACCGGCACACGAGGGCCGTTCTCGCCCAGGTCGATGAGCTGACGCGGCAGGGGAAGATCGACGAGGCCGTCGAGGTGGCCAGCCGGACGCCCGGGCCGGTCGCCGCGATCCTGCTCACAGGGCTCCGCCGCATCGCGGCGGGCCGCGTCGGCACCGAGATGGAGCAGGCGATCACGACCACGGGCACGGTCGAGCTGGGGTTTCTCGAGCGCGGCCTGGTCGTGTTGGCTACGATCTCGAACGTGGCGCCGCTCATGGGCTTTCTCGGTACCGTGCTGGGCATGATCATTGCCTTCGGGGCCATCGAGGCAGCCGGACAGGTAGAGCCGGCGCTGGTCGCTGGCGGGATCAAGGTCGCGCTCCTCACGACGGCCGCCGGGCTGGTTATTGCCATTCCCGTCAACATCGCGTACAACTTCTTCGTGACCCGCGTGGATCACCTGATCGTCGAGATGGAGCAGGGCACGCAGGGGATCCTCAGCCTGGCGTGGGACTTGGAGCGCAGCGGGCAGCTCCGCACCGTGGCAACGCAGGCTTCCTGACGGTTCCAACGAGATGGCGTGAGCCGCGTGAGGCTGGCGGGTAGGCAAAGGCAAACGAGGAGGCAGCGGCCGTGGCCCTGCTGAACCCGAAGTCGAAGGTGAGCAGCGACATCCCGGATGCGTCGATGGCGGATATCGCCTTCCTTCTTCTCATCTTCTTCCTGACGACCACGGTCTTCAACGAGGAGAAGGGCCTGCCCATCGTGCTTCCGGAAGCGGCCGAAGAAGTGGCGGTCAGCCAGCGCAACGTGCTGCACATCATCATTCAGCCGAATGGCATCGTCGAGATCAAGCGGGGCGAGAGCGTGCAGGTCCAGCAGGTCCGGCCGGCCGATGTGGAAGCGATCTGGCGCCAGGATGTCGCGGCGAACCCCAACCTGATTGCCGCGGTGAAGACGCACCCGGATGCGCCTTATCGGTTCATGGTGGACGTTCTCGACGCGCTGCAAAGCGCAGGGGCGGAACGCATCTCGCTCCAGATCCTCGAGGGGTAGCGCATGCCCATCAGGGGCGGCGGATTCCAACGCAAGTCGAAGGCAGCGAGCCAGATTCCGACCTGTTCCATGGCGGACATCGCGTTCCTCCTGCTGATCTTCTTCATGGTGTCGACGGCTTTCCGCACGGAGCGTAGCCGGATCATAGCGTGGCCGGTGGCGGAAGCGACGGAGAAGATCGACGAGAAGCGCCAGAACATCGTACATTTGTGGATTCATGCGGACGGTCAGGTCTGGATCAATGATCAGCTGGTTCCGATTCCCCAGGTTTCCAACGTCGTGGCTCCTCTCTATGTGGCGACCGACCGGCGCCTGGTCGTCGCGATCCGCGGCGATCGTGAAGCACCCTATCGGTTCGTCGATGCGGTGCAGAAAGAGCTTCAGGAGGCGGGGGCCGTGCGGGTGACCTTTGCTACGCGGCTCGAGCAAATGGTGACGAGGGAAGTGCGGTGAGCAAGCAGATTCCCATTACGCTCCAGACTCGCTGAGCAAGGCGGCACGGCCGAGTGCCGAAACGACCCTGCCGGCCGATGCCCGGCGGGTTTTTTCGTTGGTCTACCAAGTGGACGGCCCATTCATGTACCTTTCGCGCATCCGTGAGGCGTTGCCCGTCGTGCGGGAAACCGTTGAGCGCGCGGCCGAGCGGGCTGGCCGGCGCGGGCAGGACGTGGTCATCGTGGCGGTGACCAAAGGCCATCCCCGCGCGGCCGT
The DNA here is from genome assembly GCA_016209995.1 of Gemmatimonadota bacterium. GTDB lineage: Bacteria > Gemmatimonadota > Gemmatimonadetes > Longimicrobiales > Gaopeijiaceae > JACQVC01. The sequence goes on along the minus strand of JACQVC010000111.1, from coordinate 2,443 downwards.
GGACGCGGCTCTCAGCGCGGGCTTGCGCGACATCGGCGAGAACCGAGTGCAGGAGCTGGAGGCCAGGGTCGCCGAGGTCGGGCGCACCGCAGCGACCTGGCACATGATCGGGCATCTGCAGCGGAACAAGGTGGCGCGGGTCGTCGGTACGTTCGACCTGCTCCACTCCCTCGACTCGCAGCGCCTGGCCGAGAGCCTTTCGGCGGAGGCCGTCGAGCGAGGGCTTACGTTGCCCGTCCTCCTGCAGGTGAACACGTCGGGCGAGGAGACGAAGTCGGGATTCACGGCGAACGAAGCCTCGGATGCGCTGGGTCGCGTCCTTGGACTGCCGGGTCTGGCCGTGTGTGGCATCATGACGATGGCACCGCTCACGCAAGATGAACGCGTGCTGCGGGCCGCGTTTCAGGGCGCGCGCAAGATCTTCGAGGACGCGCGCGGGCTGGCACGGTTCGAGCCGCGCCACCTGTCGATGGGAATGACGAACGATTACGCGATCGCCGTGGAAGAGGGAAGCACGATGGTGCGCCTCGGCACGGCGCTATTCGGGGAGCGACCGGCATGATCGACCTGACTCCATTGGACGTACGGAAGAAGCGCGGCGACTTCGGAGTCGGCTTCCGAGGCTACGATCGCCTGGAAGTGGACGGCTACCTCGAGCTGGTAGCGGAGCGCTTCGAAGAGCTGGTGCGCGAGAACCTCACGCTCAAGGAGCGTGTCGATCGTCTCACCGAGCAGGTCTCCGCATTTCAGGTGCGAGAGCGGGCGGTGCAGGACGCCCTCATCATGGCGCAGCAGCTACGGGACCAGATCCAGGCGCAGGCGGAGCAGGACGCCGCTCGGCTCCGCCGGGAGACCGAAGGGCTGATCGAGGATCGGCGCGAGGAGCTCATGAAGCTGGGCCGGCGTAGAATCCGCTATCTCCAGCAGTGGCGCATTTTCCTCGAGCGGCAGATCGAGGAGCTCGAGCTGGAGGAGGCGAGGAGCCAGGCCTCCGGCGCCGGCGCGTCGCGGGCGCACGCGCAGCCTGCTCCTCGAGCCGCGTCCGCGCAGCCTGCGGCGGAGCCGTCGCTGGAGGCGGGCGTCCAGCCGCAGGGCACTTCCTCCAGCCCCAAGCCCCGGCGCAAGGCCGCGGCCACGGAGCCCGCGCCCGCGGGGGCCGCGGGTGCAGACGTCGCGAGCAAAGAGCCGGCGGAGCTGGCGGAGGGCGATGTGCCCACGGAGTACACGGACTGGCTCAACGCGATCTTCGACGAAGAAGACAAGAACGCATGAGCACCGTGCCCACGGTCGACCCGGTCGTGGCGGAAGTCACAACCCGATTGCCCGAGGCGCTTGCAGCCGTCCGAGCGCACACGGACATGGTGCCCGGGTTGGCCATCATTCTGGGCACGGGTCTCGGCCGGCTCGCCCAGGAGATCGAGGATGCGGTCTCCGTGCCTTATCAGGAGATCCCGCATTTCCCGCTCTCGACGGTCGAGAGCCACAGCGGGCGCCTCATCTTCGGCGTGCTCGAAGGCAGACGCGTCGTGGCGATGCAAGGCCGCTTTCATCGCTACGAAGGCTATACGCTGCAGGAGGTCACGTTTCCCGTCCGCGTGCTGAAGCTCCTGGGCGCGGAAGTGCTGATGGTGTCGAACGCGTGCGGCGGCATGAACCCTCTCTGGTCGCCGGGCGATCTGGTGCTTCTGGATGACCACATCAACCTGCTGGGCGATAACCCGCTCATCGGCCCCAATCTCGCTGAGCTGGGACCCCGGTTCCCGGACCTGTCGGAGCCGTATGACCGCGAGCTCCAGCGCCTGGCCGAGGAGGCGGCGCTCGCGGAGAGGATCGTGCTGCGCCGCGGCGTGTACGTGGCGGTCACCGGACCGAACCTCGAGACGCGGGCCGAATACCGCATGCTCCGCGCACTGGGCGCCGATGTCGTAGGCATGTCCACGGTCCCCGAGGTGATCGTGGCCAGACACATGGCCATGCGGGTTCTGGGTATCAGCATCATCACGGATGCGTGTCTGCCGGACGCGCTCGAGCCCGCGAGCGTCGAGAAGATCATCGCGACGGCCATGAGCGCGGAGCCGAAGCTGACGGCGCTGATCAGAGCGGTGGTGAGGAGAATGTCAGCGGGTTAGCGGGTTAGCGGGTTAGTCCCTGCTCCCCCGCCCGACCGTGAACTGGTGGGGCGTGGTGGTCTAACCCGCCAACCCGCTAACCCGCTAGAACTGGAGACTATGTCGGAGTCCAGAGACGTGAGGAGCTACCCCGACCTACCGGGATCGCCCATCGCGCTGGAAGAGGCGGTGCTGGCGCGCTGGCGCGAGCAGGATCTTTTCCGGCGGGTGCAGAGCGCGACGGCGAAGGAGGAGCCGTTCGTCTTCTTCGAGGGTCCGCCCACGGCGAACGGGCGGCCGGGGCTTCATCACATCATCAGTCGGACCATCAAGGA
>JACQVC010000116.1 GCA_016209995.1 Gemmatimonadota bacterium | reverse complement strand
GAGGGGGAGGCGGTGAACGTCGCCTATGAGGGCAAGCCGCGCTACGTCTTCCCGCGGAAGGACTGCGCGTTGCTGCCGGTGCCGAACACCACCGTCGAGATGCTGGCCGAGCTGCTGACGACGCGGCTCCGCGGCGAGCTCGACGCGCTGGGGGCGCGCGGCATCATGGCGATCGAGATGGAAGTCGAGGAGAACTTCGGGCAGACGGCCCTCTACCGGGTGGGACTCACGTGACGCACCGCCGCCACATCGGCGCTGCCGATCCGGCCGTCGTGCAGTGCGGTCGCCACCAGCGCGGCGTCGCACCCGCATGCCGCGAGCCGCGCGAGATCGTCGGGCCCCCGAACGCCGCCGCCCGCGGCCAGCGCCAGTCCCGGTACGGCGTGGCGGACTCGGGCGCTCGTCTCGAAGTCGAGACCCTGCCCGGTGCCGACACGCGCCAGATCGATGAGGACGATGGCCGTGACGCCGGCGTCGCCGGCCCGCGCGGCGAGCCGCGGCACCGGCTCGCGCGGCGCGATCCGGCCGCCGGCCGCCGCCGGGAGCGGCACCGGTGCGCCCTCGTGCAGGTCCAGGCTGAACGCCACGCGATCGCCGCCGAGGGCGGCACAGATGGATCCCAGCGCCTCGTACGAGGGCAGGGTCTCGAGCCCGACGACCACGCGGGCGGCTCCGAGTGCGGCGGCATGGCGGGCCGCTGCGACCGAGGCCACGCCGGCATCGAGCCAGAGCGGCACGCCGAGGGCGGCCAGCGCCGCGATGAGCCCGTCCTCCGGGGCGCCACCGCCAATCGCGTCGAGGTCGGCGGCATACAGTTCGGTCAGCCCGAGGCGTTCGACGTAGGCACGGGCCAGCGCCCGGGCGTCGCCGCCGGTGACGGCGCCAAGAGGCGAGCTGGGGGACAGCTCGACCGGCGCGTAGTGCGCACGCGCGCCGGCGCGCGCGTGCACGGCGCGCCCCGCGTGCAGGTCCAGCACGCCAATCACGCGCACGGCAGCGGCTCCACGACGATCGAGTGTACGCAGAAACCGCCGCCATTCATACCCGCTGGCCCATCCGGTCGTCGGGCGGCCCGACTCGGGATCTCTGGCGGCCGGTCGCGGCTGTCGCGGACGGCGCCCGCATGACGGAGCGGCGCGCGGACGCCGGCGGAGTCGAGATCGTGGTGAAGCTCGGCGGCGGCGTACTGGCCGACGCCGAGCGCTTCGAGGCGGTACTGGCCACGATTTCGGCCGCCGCGCGCGCGCAACGGCTGCTGGTCGTGCCAGGCGGCGGCCCGTTTGCGGGCGCGGTGCGCGAGGTCGATCGCCGCCTGCGTCTCTCCGACGACGCAGCGCACTGGATGGCGGTGCTGGCCATGGATCAGTACGCCCACCTCGTCGCCGCCCGTCTGGCCGCCGCGGCGCTCGTCGCCGGCGGCGCCGAGGAGGCGCCGCGCGCGATTGCGGTCGCGCTCGGCGAGGGCCGCGTGCCGGTGCTCGCGCCCGCGCGCTGGCTGCGCGAGGCCGATCCGCTCCCGCATTCGTGGGACGTGACGAGCGACAGCATCGCCGCCTGGATCGCCGGGGCCGTCGGCGCGCGGCGCCTCGTGCTGATCAAGCCGCCGCAGGCGGCCGGCGACTCCCTCGTGGACGCATACTTCGCGCGCGCCCTGCCTCCCGGCGTCGCGCCTGTAGTGGTGGCGGCGGACCAGGCGGTGGCGCTCGACGCCGCGCTGTACGGCGTGCACGGTGGCTCGGAGGCGTCCCGATGAACGGGCACCGGAGCGCGCCCGGTCTCGTGGTAGGATGTCGCCGCTCACCTGCCAATTTTCGCGCGAGGCAATCATGAAGCTGCACTCGTCCACCGCCTCGGCTGTTGTGGCCCTGATGCTCGTTCCCGCGGTCGCCGGGATGCGCGCGCAGGTGCCCGAACCCATCGGCAACCCCACGGCGCCCCTTGTGCTCACCGCCGGCCAGCAGCGGATCCGGGTCGTCCCCTATGCGGGCGGACTCTCACACCCCTGGAGCATCGCCTTTCTGCCCGACGGCCGCACGATGCTCGTCACCGAGCTGCCGGGACGCCTGCGGATCATCCGCGACGGCGCGGTCGATCCCCAGTCCGCGTGGGAGGCGCCGCCGGCGCCCGATCCCCAGCAGAACAACGCGCGCGTCCGCGCGGTTGCGGTCCATCCGCAATTTGCGCAAAACCGGTTCGTCTACGTGTCCCACGTGAAGTGGGGCGAGCGCGGCAACACGCTGGCGGTGTCGCGCGGACGCCTCAACGGCGGAACGCTCACCGACGTGCAGGAGATCTTCGTTGCCGACGCGTGGGAGACCTCGGGTAACCTCGGGGGCCGGATACTGTTCGGCCCTGACAGCACCCTCTACATTACCGTAGGCGACCGCGACCGGCTGTGCTGCATCGGGCGGGACGACAACAGCCTGCGGATGAAAGCGCAGTCCCTCGACAACCACGTCGGCAAGACGCTGCGGATCCGGGATGATGGCGGCGTGCCCGCCGATAATCCGTTCGTGAATCGGCCGGGCGCCAAGCCGGAGATCTTCACCTATGGCCACCGCAACGGCTACGGCCTGTCGTTTCACCCGGAGACCGGCGCGCTGTGGCACGCCGAGATCGGGCCGCTCGGGGGCGACGAGGTGAACATCCTCGTACCGGGCGGGAATTACGGCTGGCCGGTGGTGTCGACGGGGCGCAACTACACGGGAACGCTCGTGTCGGAGCAGCCGTGGTTCCGGCCCGACATGGAGATGCCGCGGATGTTCTGGGTGCCGTCCATCAGTCCCTCGAGCATCGTGTTCTACACGGGGGACAAGTTCCCGGCGTGGAAGAACAGCCTTCTGGTGGGCGCGCTGACCACGAGAGTGCTTCAGCGCGTGTCGTTCGGCAACCCGTCGCAGGACGAACGGCGCGAACTGCTGCTGGCGCCGCTCGGCCTTCGCATCAGGGACGTGGCCCAGGGCCCCGACGGGTACATCTACGTCGCCACGGAGCGGGACCGGGCCCCCGATGCGACCGACGGGACTATCCTGCGGATCGAGCCGGCGGAGTGACGTCGGGTAGAGGGCTGAAGGCCAAGAAGGCCTCGACGGTGGCCGCCGCCTGCGGCGCACACAGCGCCCGCAGACGGCGGACGCGGTCGGCGGTCACGCGCCCGGTGCGGCCGCCGTCGCAGGCCGCGCCCCGGACGCCGGCGATGTCGGCGCCGGCGTCGCGCACGAACGTGAGGTCGTCGGCGGAGAGTCTGCCGGCCAGCGCGACGTGGAGGCCGGCGGCGTGCGCGTCGGCGACCCAGGCGGCGAGCGTCGTCAGGGCCACGAGTTCCCGCAGCCCGGGTCCCGCCTTGTCCACGGTATCGATGAGCAGGCCCCACGCCCCCGCGCGCGCCGCGATCTCCACGAGCACGGGAGGTGCCGGACCGCCTGCGCGATCGGCGTCGGCGTACGCGACGGCGACGACGCCCGCCCGCGTGCCGGCGGTGCCGCGCACGGCCGCCGCCGTGAGCGCCGCGGCCCGCTGCGCGCTGCTGGTGCCGGCGAAGCCAATCTTGACG
>JACQVC010000115.1 GCA_016209995.1 Gemmatimonadota bacterium | reverse complement strand
CTCCGAGTCCTCGCCGATGACGCCGCGCGACTTCTTGCCCTTGAGGTTGTTCCAGATGATGCGGGCCTTCCCCTTGTTCTTGAGGATCTTGTCCTCGTAGACCCCGATGCCGGTTTCATCGACGGCGAGCCGCGCCAGCGTCTCGGCGTTGTCGTACACGTACTTGCCGACGCCTTTGACGATGGCGTCTACCTGTTCCTGCGAGAACGACTCGTAGATGGCCTGGGCGGTGCGGGCCCGCGACACCAGATCCTGCACCTGGGGATCGGTACTGATGAAGACGTCCTGTACACAGTGAGTCATCGGCGTTCCTTGGCTTCAAGTGGAACCTTCATTATAGCCCACGGCTGCGAGCGCAACCCGCTGCGGCCGCTGCGGGGAATCGCGCGCAGCCGCCGCGAGTGTTTTCTCAACCGCGCGGCGCTGCGGCGGCATGCGACCCTCGTTGTTGGCCGTCTGGCCGCCGCTCCGTCGCGGCACTCGATTTGCAACCGGCTGGCGCATGCATATGAAACCGCACGTGGACACCTTCCCGATCTCGCAGCGCATCGGGACCGGCGACTTCCAGAGCCTGCGACGCCCGGTCCTCGCGACCATCGCGTTGTCGGCGCTGCTGGCGCTCGCGACGGGCTGCGCGCCGCCACCCGCCGGCGACGAGTCCCCGGCCGCCGCGGCGGGCCAGCCGCCGGCCGTGCCGACGGCGCCGCAGTACGAAAGCGCGCTGCTGACGCTCCCGGCGGGCGACGCCGCGGCGGGGCGCCAGGCGTTCCAGGATCTCCACTGCTCGGCCTGCCACGCGGTTGCGGGCGAGGCGACGTTCGAGGCGCCGGTCGCCGACAGCCAGGGCCCGGTCCTCGACTCGCGCCTCTCGGTGCGCACCGCCTCGGAGGTGGCGGAAGCCATCGTGGTCCCGTCGCACTCGATCAGCCTGCGCGTGAGCGCCGAGCTGAAAACGCGCCTCGCGGGTACCACCCTGTCGCCCATGGGAGATTTCAGCCGGGCCATGACGGTTCGCCAGCTGATCGATCTGGTCGCGTACCTCCGGTCGATCAAGACCGCGGCCTGACCCACGGAACTCAGCCGGCACCGTCTTCCGGTCGCACCGCGGCGTCGCACCACAAGATCCAGGGGGCTTCGAGCGTCCAAATACACCTGGGCTCGAAACAGGTGCTGCGCGCCTTCGCGCCGCGCCGTCACCGTACTGAACCGGACGGCCGGCCAGCGGGGAAACAGCGGAGTCCCGCAAATTCTAATCCACGCCTTCCGGCCGGCGACCATCGCGAAGCCTGGTCACGGTCATCGATATGCGGAACTTTGCCCGGCGCGCCGGAAATTTCCCCACGTCGGTCCGTGGACGGCCCCGGTGGCGGACACGCGGGCCCGTGGGCCGGGCGGTACCGCGGTTGCTACACTTCACTCATGAATCGAGCTATACCATGAAATTCAGGGTCCTCGCGGTTGACTACGACGGTACGGTCGCCGAGAACGACACGCTCGATCCCGGCGTCCGGGGGGCCTTGGCCGATCTGCGCCGGCGGGACATCGTCGTCGTGCTCGTGACGGGGCGCATCCTCGACGACCTGCGTCGCGTCGCTGGCGATCTGCACTTCGTGGACGCCGTCGTCGCCGAGAACGGCGCGGTCATCGAGTTTCCGGATACGGGATACGCACCGACCCCCAGCCCGCCCCCGCCGCCGGGCTTCGTCGAGGAGCTGCGGCGCAAGGCGATCGCCCATCATGCCGGCCGATCGATTGTCGAGGCCGACGCCGGGGAGGCGCCGCGCATCCTCGAGATTCTGCGGCGCCTCGAACTGCCGCTGGTGCTCGCCTTCAACCGGCGGCGGGTGATGGTCCTGCCGCAGGCGGTCAGCAAGGCCACGGGCCTCCGGAAGGCGCTCACCATCCTGCGTCTGTCACCGCACAACGCTGTCGGCATCGGCGATGCCGAGAACGACCACGAGCTGCTGCGGGCGTGTGAAGTGGGCGTGGCCGTCGAGTGGGGCAGTGAGGCCCTGAAGGCGTCGGCCGATTACGTGCTGCCGGGCGAGGGGCCGGCGGCCGTGTCGGCCTACATTCGCGGCCTGGCCAACCGCAGCCGCCTGCCGGTGCCGGTCTCGACGCGGCGCCGGCTGCTCGTCGGTCATCAGGACAACGGCCAGCCGCTGGCGCTGGCGGTGCGCGGCCGGAACCTCCTGATTGCCGGCGATCCGCGGTCGGGAAAGTCCTGGGTGACCGGGCTGCTCTGCGAGCAGCTGATCCTGAACGGCTACTCCGTCTGCATTCTCGATCCCGAGGGCGACTATGTGTCGCTCGAAGCGCTGCCGGGCGTCGTCGTATTCGGCGGCGCCGATCCGCTGCCGCGGCCCCGCGATCTGCTGCGGGCCCTCAGGCACCCGGACGTGAGTGTCGTCGTCGATCTGTCACATGCGCCGCAGGAAGAGAAGGTCGAGTATATGCGCGCCGTGCTGCCGTCGCTGGCGGCGCTGCGGCGCCGCACCGGCATGCCGCACCGCATCGTCGTCGACGAGGCGCACTATTTTCTGCACGAGCCGGACGTGACGGATCTCCTGGATCTCAACCTGAACAGCTACACGCTCGTGACCTATCGCGCGTCGAAGCTCCACCCGGACGTGCTGGCGGCCAGCCACGGGATTATCGTGACGTGCGAATCGGACCCGCACGAGGTGGAGGCGCTCGTCGAGCTGTGCCGCAGGTGCGCGGGCCAGATGCCCGTCGCAGAGTGGGAACGGCTGCTCGGGGGGCTCGTCATCGGCGAGGCGGTGGCGCTGCCCATCACCGAGGAGGCCGGGGGCGAAACGCGCCGCCTGCGGCTCATCCCGCGCCTGACGCCGCACGTCCGCCACCTGGCCAAGTACGTGGATATTCCCGTGCCCGAAGGACGCGGGTTCGTCTTTTCGCGCGACGGCGTCCCGACCGGCGTGCGGGCGCAGACGCTGCGGGCGTTCATCGCGATTCTCGACCGCACATCCGCCGATGTCGTGGACGGCCACGCGCGCCGCAACGACTTCTCGCGCTGGATCGCCCAGGTCTTCGGCGATTACCCCCTGGCGAAGACGGTCCGCCGGCTGGAAGAGGGGTACACCGGCCAGGTGTCGGATCTGGTGATCGACCTCACCCAGGCCGTCCGCGCCCGCTACGATCTCGTCGAAACGTCTCAGGCCTGAAGCCGTTTGCACCTGGCGGGCTCTCCGGAGAGCGGAACGTCCTATCGGCTCGGCCGGAACCGGAATCCCGACGCCGAGCTGCCGACCTCCGAGGTCCAATCCTTCAACCGGCGGCTGGATCTGCAGAACCACCGCATGCGGACCGAGGTGACGAGCGCGAATTTCCTTGCCGAGCGCGTCCTGATCGAAGCCGACGACTACACACCGCCGCGCGGAGGGCCAGCCG
>JACQVC010000157.1 GCA_016209995.1 Gemmatimonadota bacterium | reverse complement strand
GTCCACATCCACTTCAAGGTCCGTCTCTTTTCGGGCTCGCAGCGGAGCCACGAGTTCACGTCGCAGCTGTACTTCGATGACGCGATCACGGACCTCGTGCACGCGCAGCCGCCCTACAACGCGAAGGGCCCCCGTAATCGGCGCAACGAGGAGGACGGCATCTATCGTGGCCGCGACAGCGGATCTCAGTTGCTGCTTCGGCTGAGCTCTGACGGGTCGGGGTACGTCGGCGCGTTCGCCATCGGGCTGCGGATGACCTGATGGACGCGGAGCGTGAGACCCGCTCGCCACTGGAGAGAAGGAGTGACCCATGAATCCCGAATTCGCTGGACGGTTTCGCACGGTCGCCCAGACGGCACTGCGGATCGCTGCGGGTCTCGCCTATTTCTCGCACGGCGCTCAGAAACTGCTGGGTTCGGAGGCTTTGGTCCAGCGGGCGGGAGCGCCGAGCTCCTGAGTCGTTTCGGCGCGGCGGGCGCCATGGAAACCATCTTTGGGTTCTGCCTCATCATCGGGTTATTCACGCGACGGGTGGCCTTTCTGGCGTCCGGCGAAATGGCCGTCACGTACTTCTGGATGCACTGGGGCCGGAGCGGTGACATGTGGTGGTGGGAGAATCAGGGCGAGCTGCCACTGCTCTATTCGTTCATTTGGCTCTTGTTTGCGACATGGGGCGGCGGGTCGTTCAGTCTGGATGGGCGACTACTCGGCGGGAAACAGAGCGCCTAGGGAGCATCTTCCTCCTGCTGCGGAGGTTGCCGCGTGTCTCCCCACACGGATTCGAGCGTGTCACGCACAATGGCGAGCACGCCGTTGTCGATGTCCGCCTCCATCATCCACCGCAGGTAGTCAGGCTCGGTCTGCGCCACTTCGTCGAGGCGGCGTCCCTGGTGCCTTCCTCGCCGGAAGACGAGCACGCCCTCCTTTTGCTGGAACCAGCGCTCCATCTCGGTGACGAAGGGCGCGATCTCGTCGCAGTACCGGTGCAGCCCGGCAACGTCGTGAGGAACGTGCTCGTAGCGGTGTAGCTGAGCGGCCAGCACCTCGGCGCTGGTGCGCACGTCGCCCAGCGCGGAATGGGCGCTCTCCGGCTCGCGGCCGAGGTAGAAGCGAGCGGCGGCGCTGAGGTCGCGAGGCTCCTCCCGGTGGAAGATCATCTTCATGTCGATGAGCCGGCGCGTACTCAGATCGAAGTCGATGCCCGCTCGGCGGAACTCGGACAGCAACATGGGCAGGTCGAACCGCCGCAGGTTGAAGCCGGCGAGGTCGCAGGGGTCGAGCAGCTCGGCCAGGCTGACGGCACGCGCGGTGAAGGGCGCCTCGCCGGCCACGTCCTCATCCCGGATCCCGTGGATCTGGGTAGCTTCCGCCGGAATGGGGACGCCCGGGTTGAACCGACGGACCTTCTCTATGGTCTGACCCCCGGGCTCGATGCGAAGGACTGCCAGCTCGATGATACGATCGCGCGCGATGCTGAGCCCGGTGGTTTCGAGGTCCAAGATCGCGAGCGGCCGATCGAGTTGGATCGGGAGCAGCATGTCAGGTGTCCCCTCTCGCCTCTGGTCCTCGGAGCGCTGGAAGAGCATGGTTCGGCGTCAGTTCGGTCCACTGTCCACGGTTGCAGGTGCGCAGGGTCGCGTGCAAGCTATGGGGCAGCGAGGGAATGTGCACGCGGGGTTGGGCGGCGCCATGGCTGAGTGGCACGGGTGGGGGAGGCGTTTTCCGCGTGAGGGAGTATCGGCGAGATTCTGGCGGTAGATGGTATCCACGGGAGGAGGCGACATGAAGGCAGTCACGATACGGGAGCCGGGCGATCCATCGGTCCTCGTGCTGCGCGAGGTCGAGCGGCCGGAGCCGGGGCGGCGCGAGATCCTGGTGCGTGTGCGCTCGTCCGGCGTGAACCGTGCCGATGTGCTGCAGCGCCGTGGTCTGTACCCACCGCCCCCGGGCGTGGCACGCGACATCCCGGGGCTCGAGTTCGCGGGTGTCGTCGAGAGCGTGGGTCCGGATGTCACACTGTGGAAGACGGGCGACCGGGTGATGGGACTGGTGGGCGGCGGCGGCTACGCGGAGTTCGTGGTTGTGCATGAACGAGAGGCCGTGCGGGTCCCTGACGGAATGTCGCTGGAGGAAGCCGGTGGCGTGCCCGAGGTTTTCGCCACGGCGTACGACGCGCTGATTCGGCAACTCAACCTGCAGACGAGCGAGACCGTGCTCATACACGCGGTGGGGAGTGGCGTGGGTACCGCGGGTGTGCAGATCACGCGGGCCGCGGGCGCGCGTACGCTCGGCACATCGCGGACGGCAGCGAAGGTGGAGCGCGCCAGGGAGCTGGGACTGGACGTGGGGATCGTGGTGTCGGACGCCACGTGGCCGGACGCGGTGCTGAAGGCGACCGAAGGGCGAGGAGTGGACGTCGTACTCGATCTGGTGGGGGGCCGCTACTTGACGGGAAATCTCACCGTATTGGCGCCGCGCGGCCGGCAGATCGTGGTCGGGCTGACCGCCGGCCGCACAGCCGAGTTGGACCACAGTCAGCTGTTGTCGAAACGGCTCACGCTGGTTGGAACGAGCTTACGCACTCGGCCGATCGAGGAGAAGATCGCCCTGGCTCGCGAGCTGGAAGCGCGACTGGTGCCGCGGTTCGAGGCAGGCCGGCTGCGGCCGGTGCTCGACCGTGCGATACCCGCCGCGGAGGCAGCCGCGGCGCATGCTCGCATGGAAGCGGACGAGAACTTCGGGAAGATCGTGCTGGTGTGGGGGTAGGTAGGCTTGCCGGTCCCTCAAAGCGCTCAGCCCGCGACGTCGCTGCGCAGCTCTTGCGTCGGCATTCGAGCCAGGAAGTAGGCGGCGCAGACCCACAACAAGGCGAGCGTAAGCCAGGCAACGAGGGACGCGCTCAGCCCGAACGTGCTCGTGGCGCCCGGCCCGGCCGATGGCACGATGTCTTTGGAGTTATTGACGGCTGCGTGCATCAGCATGACGAGCAGCAAGCTCCCTTGGGTGTGCGCATAGAGCCACGCCATGGCGACGGACAGCGCGGTCACTTGCAGCACGAACACGAAGAATGACTGGCCGTAGGTGTCGGCCTCGGGAATGAAGAACTGCGGCAGGTGCCAGCAGCCCCAGATGAGCCCGAGCAGAATACTCGCGCGCGCAAGTCCGGAGCGTGCCGCCAGGCGAGGGAGCGCGTAGCCGCGCCAGCCGATCTCCTCTCCGGCCTGCAAGGGAGTCGAATATGCGATAGCCAGCGGGATGAGGTACCACGCCTCGTTGCCAAAGGGCGGCCACTCGCCTGTAGCCACCCGATGGACGAGCGCGACGGTGAGCTTGACCGCAGGAAGGTAGGCGACGGCGAACAGGTACCAGCGCGCGGCGACCTGCCCCTGGACTATGCGAGCCAGTAGCGAGCGTACGCCCGTACTTCCCTCCGTCAGCGCCGTGAGCCCTAGTCTCTGACCAACCGAGAGAGTGCCGGCAGCTCTAGAAAACACAACCGGAAAGGCAGATCCTCATGGGAGTTGGCATGACTCGGCGAAGAGTCGCTACTCCGACG
>JACQVC010000156.1 GCA_016209995.1 Gemmatimonadota bacterium | reverse complement strand
CGCCTACGATGGAGCCGGTGATCGTATGCGTCGTGCTCACCGGGACACCGAGCGCGGTGGCCAGAAAAATGGCGCCGGCGCCGCCGGGCTCCGCGCAGAAGCCGTGCACCGGTTTCAGCTTGGTCAAGCGGGACCCCATGGTCTTCACGATCCGCCAGCCACCGGCGAACGTACCGGCGGCGATGGCCGCGTGCGCCGAGAGGATCACCCAGATCGGAATCTCGGTGGTGCTGGTGAGGTAGAAGGCGCGGATCGGAAAATCCTGGAACAAGGCCTGCGACGCCACCAGAAGGCCGACCACGATGCCCATCGTCTTCTGCGCGTCGTTGGTGCCGTGGCTCAGGCTGAACGCCGCCGAGGACAGGAGCTGCAACGCGCGGAAGTACTTGTCCACGGTGCGCGGCGTCGCGCGCCGCAGCGTCCACGCCGTGGCCACCATCAGTCCCATCCCCGCAAGCATTCCGATCAACGGCGAGAAAAAGATGAACAGCACGGGTTTCACCCAGCCGCTCAGGATCAGCGCGCTCACGCCCGCCTTGGCCAGCGCCGCCCCGCCATAGCCGCCGATCAGGGCGTGCGACGAGCTGGACGGAATCCCGGCGTACCAGGTGATGAGGTCCCAGGCGATCGCACCGATCAGCCCGCCCAGAATCACCACCGGATCGACGATGGAGATGTCGATCAGCCCGCTGCCAATCGTGGTAGCCACCGCGGTGCCGAACCCGAACGCGGCCACGAAGTTGAAGAACGCGGCCCACACGACCGCGAACATGGGGGACAGCACCCGCGTGGACACCACCGTCGCAATGCTGTTCGCCGCATCGTGAAATCCGTTGACGAAATCGAAGGCGAACGCGATCAGGACGATCGCCAGCACGAACCAGACGGCGTCGTCCATCAGGCGTGCTTGAGGACGATGGATTCGAGAGCGTTCGCGACGTCTTCCGCCTCGTCAATGGTTATCTCGAGGTTGTCGTAGATCTCCTTCCACTTGACGATGGCGATGGGGTCTTTCTCGGTGTCGAAGAGGCGCCCCAGCATCGCGTGGTAGATCGCATCGCCTTCCTCCTCCAGGCGTTTCGCCTCCACGCAGTGCTTCATCACATCGTCCTTGCCCCGCAGCTTGATGACCGCCCGCGCGATCTCGGCGGTGATCTGCCGAATGATGTCGCACAGCTCGGGGATGCCCTCGGGCGCCTGACCGAGGCGAAAAATCTGGGCGCGGCGAGCGGTGCCGTCGATCCGGTCGATCACGTCGTCGAGGTCCGAGGCGAGGAGGTGAATGTCCTCGCGGTCGATCGGTGTGATGAAGGTGCGGTCCAGGCGGTTCACCACCTCATGAGTGATCTCGTCCGCCTCGTTCTCCAGGCGTTTGATGGCGTCGACGCAATAGCTTCGGCGCTCGGGCCGATCGGTGAACAGTTGATAGAGCAGGTTGGCCGCCTGCTCGGTGCGGGTCGCGACTTCCACGAAGAGGTTGAAGAACTCCTCTTCGCGCGGTAGCAATCGAAGTGACACGGTGCGGCTCTCCTTCTTGGACCGCCGAGTCCGGTTTCGCGTTGTCTAAGGGGACGGAGGGCAACGAGAAAGTACGCCGAAAGCCGCGGTGCGCAACCTGCGAGGGACTGCTTCAGCGGGGTTTACCAGCCTGTCAGGCCGGGCCTGTCAGGCCAGGTAGCGAGCGAATCCGCGAGTCCTCAGCTCCGTCTGGTCCTTGGTGATGATCAACCCCTCGACACGGTCCAGACGATCGAGCAGCTGGAGCCCGCGCTGGGGGCCGAGCACGAACACCGAGGTCGACAGCGCATCCGCGTCCATGGCGGTCGAGGCCACGATGGTCACCGCGCTGGTGTGGTCGGGTGATCGGCCCGTCCTGGGGTCGAGGATGTGGTGAATATTTCGGTCCGGCGTGAAGCTCTGCATGTAGTCCCCGGAGGTGGCCACGCACTCGCCGTGCAGGCGGAGCACGCCGCGGGAGCCGTGGGCGTCGCGGGGATCCTGAATGGCTACGCGCCAGTGGTCGTCCGTGGCCGAGCCGCCGGCCGAGGCGATGTCTCCGCTCGCCGCGACCATGACGCGCTCCGCGCCCCAGTCGAGCAGCACGCCCACCGTACGATCCACGACGAAGCCCTTGGCAATGCCGTCCAGGGTGATGGCCATTCCCGGCTTGGCGAATGCGATGTCAGAACCGTCGACCTGGACTGCGCGGTACCCGACCAGCGAGAGCGCCTGCTCGACCTCGGACGGGGCCGGCGGCACTCCCTGGCCCAGCAGCCGGGACGTGTAGAGCGAGAGCAGCGGCGCCACGGTAATGTCGAAGGCGCCATCGGTCACGTCCGAGTAGTGCAGGGCTCGGCGCACCACAGCGAGCAGCTCGGCGGGCGCTCCTGTGACAAAGCCCTCCCGGTTCAACCGAGCCACCGGCGTGCCGTCCTGGTGCCGGCTCAGGATCCTTTCCAGGCGTGCGATCTCCGCGAACGCGGCGGCCACCATCGCGCGGGCGGTCGCGGCGCTGGGGTGAACCACCGTGACCGTGACGAGCGTCCCCATCTGGGTGCGCGTCTCGCGCACCTGATGGAGGCGAGCCCGGCGGAGAAGAGACGCCACGACGCTACCGCCCGCGGCCAGGGAGAGCCCCGTCACCGCGGTGATCCTCAGCGCCTGCCGGCGCGAGAGGCCGCGCTTCGAGTCAGCGGGCATCGGCGACTCCCAGCCGCTGCCGCGCGCGATGATCTTTCAGCAGCACGAGCCTGTAGCGGACCTCCTCCCAGTCGTGCTTACACACGCCGGCCCGCTCGCTGAGCTTGGCCTCGCAGATATTGCAGCGCACGCACTCCTTGAAATCGATGTCCGGCCCGCGGATTGCGCCCGTGGGGCAGTGGTGCTCGCAGACCTTGCAGACGCTGCAGGCGTCGACTCGCCGGATGCGGAACGGCGAGAGCAGCGAGCCCAGCGCGAGCGCGGCGCCGAGCGGACACATGTAGCGGCAGTAGAAGCGCGGCACGATGGCCGCAGCGCCGAGGATGCCGATCGCGATGGCCCAGAGGAGGACGGATGGGCTCAGGAAGAACACGGTCCCGAACGGCTCGAAATACTGGAATAGGCTGACGTGGATGCCCGCGGCGACCGGAATCACCACGAGGGCCAGCACACCGTACTTCACGAGCAGCGCGCGCTCGTGGATCGGCTGCGGCAGGTGCCGGCGGAAACGCTTGGGCACGACGCGCTCGAGGAAATCCTGCAGCGCGCCGAACGGGCAGAGAAAGCCACAGAACACACGCCCCCAGAAGAGCAACGTCACGACCGTGAACGAAACGAGCAGCAGGAGCGGAATGTCGGTGAGAAACACTCCCGGCCCCACCGAAATCGCGCTCGTGATGTGCGAGACCGACAGGAAGCCGCCGCCCCCGAAGCCGAGATAGAGGAACGTGGCGGTGAGCACCGCCCAGCGCAGCGCCGCGCGCTCCTTGGCCACGAATGCGGCGGTCACGAGCGCGAGCAGCACGAGCAGCAGGCCGACGCGCGCCCAGGAAGTCTGAGCCAGCGTGCGCGCGAGCACGGACTCGTCTTCTGCTTCGGCGAAGCCGAGCGCGTCCGCGGCATCGATCATCGGCTCGAGCTGCGCGAGCGCCGAATCCGTGGGCGCCACGTCGGCGAGCGTCTCGGTCCCCCCGGGTGTGCCCGCCGCGCCCGCGCCCGCGGCCGACGCAGAGGCGGGACTTACGGCCGGCTGCGCGGCTGCCGTGCTTCCGTTAGCCGGAGCCGCCGCCGCTGCGGCCGCTGTGGAGTCCCTTGCCGCGGGCTCACGCGGCGCCCGCGCGGGCGCGGCAGCCACGACCCGAGGCTCACCCGCGTACTCGAGCGTTACGGGTCCGAGATCCTGCCGCTGGAACGTGATCTGGAAGGGCCGCCTCATGTCCACGGCGCTGTCGACGAGCAGCAGACCCACGCGCCAGACCTGGTCCCGCAGCTTCCCCTCCGTGGGCGTGCCTGCCATCACCGCGTCGTTGTCCACGAAGACCAGCGTGTCCGTGCCTTGCACGAGCTTGAGCGTGCGCGCCGCGAACAGCGCCGCGTACGCTCCGTCCAGGCCCAGCAGCAGGTGGTGATCTTCTTGCGCGCGCGCGCCTGCTTTCGCGATCGCGTCCGCGTACAACTTCGGGCCCAGCACGGCCTCACCGACGCTGTCGTTGCGCAAGTAGGCGAGCGAGATCTCCATCATGGTCTCGCCGCGCTCATCCGTGGCGAGGATCTGCTGCGCGAGTCCGCGCACGAGCATGTCCGCCCACGAGAGCTGCCCCAGCTCCTCGACGCTGACGGTCCCGGCCCAGACGGGCGCCGCGCCAGTCGCGCGTCGCACGAGGTATGCGGCTGCCACCCGCCGGGCCGCGTTGCGGATACCGCGCGACATGGCCGCCACGCTGATCGTGGCGCCGGAGATCCCGTCCACATCGCGCCGCACGGTGAACGGATCGGCGAGGTGCTTGCCGGCGAACTGCTCCTGGAACCCGGGACGGCGGAGGAAGTCGCCGCGCGAGTTCTGCAGCGACTCGATGTACCGGATTATGACGGCGCCCGTGAGCTTGCCCTGAAGGTCCATCCCCGCGAGCACCTCGATGGGCGCCGTATATCCCGGGATCTCGGGCGGCAGGTCGGAGGTGACGAAGACGTAGCCGACGAGGGCTTCCTTGCCGGTCGCCGCATCGGGCGCGAACGCCCGCATGACCGGAGGATCGCCCTGCTTCTCCGCGAAGCGCGCGGCCTGGGGCATGGCTTGCCAGAGCAAATCCAGGGGGATTCCGCTCACACTCTGCGCGCACAGGCGAGGCGCGGAGGTGAGACTGATGCCGGCGACGAGCGCGAGGGCGGCGAGCAACGCCACCCGCGATCGCCGGGCCTCTCGGCCGGCGGCAACGATAAACGCGGTGGCGCTCATGCTCGCCGCGCCCGAATGCTTACAAGCCCGTGGCACGCGATGGAAACGTCTGTGAGCATGCGCTGTCCAGAATGTGATCCCCCGGCGCTGACAAGACTTCGCCGTGACCCGAACCCAGCCGGACGCAGAGGACATGGGCGAAAGGACACGGGGCACGGCGCGACTGCTGTAGGATGCTGTGCGGATCGGCGTGCGGTCAATGGCACCGAAGACGCAGAGGACACGAGCTGAACAAGCGGAACTCTGGATTCCGGCATTCCCCGCAATGACGCTCGGTGTACCAACAAGGACTGCCCGGCCAGTGAGGCCGGGCAGTCCTTCCACTCCTTCGCACAACGCCGCGTCATCACGGCGCGTCGCTTGGCACCCCGAATCTCGGTCTCAGCTCGTCTGATTGCTGATCTGGAGATCCCACCCGTCCGGATCGAGGACATGGTAGCTCTTGAAGTCATCGCCGACCATGTCGTCTCTGGGATTCAGCGTGCGGCGAGTCAGCTCCGCCTTCACGCGCTCGGTGTCCCACGGCTGGATGCCCCACGAGATGTGGTTGATCACGCCGGTCAGCGGCGGGCGCCCTTCTCTCATCTGGGGCGTCGTGCCCTGCCGGTTATTGCGAATGATGATGCCGCCGATGTTGCCGATCTTCAGGGTCGCCTGCGTGTTCCCGTTGTCATTCTCGACTTCCCACCCCATCAGGTCCGCGTAGAAGTCGACGCTCCTCTTGTAGTCGGCAACCGCGTACGAGATATGGTCCAGCCACACGGTCTTCCAGGGCGCGGCCGGCGTGCTCATGGGGGCTGAGGCGCCGTTCCCCTGGGCTGCCCGGGCGCGGGTCACGTTACTGATCTGGAGGTCCCAGCCATCGGGATCGAGCACGTGGAAGCTGCGGAACGAGTCGCCCTGGAAGTCCTCGCGAGGGTTCAGCCCGCGACGAGTCAGCTCCGCGCGGGCGGCCTCGGTGTCCCACGGCTCGACGCCCCACGAGATGTGGTTGATGACGCCGGTCAGCGGCGGGCGTCCCTCCCTCGCCGGGGCGGCTGGTCCCGCCTGCCGGTTGTTGCGGATGATGATGCCGCCGACGTCGCCGATGCTGAGGCTCGTCTGAGTCGCCTGAGGGTTGGTGTTGCCGCCGCGCCTCTGCCAACCCATCAGGCTCGCGTAGAAATCAGCGCTCCTCTTGTGGTCGGCGACTGCATAGGAGATGTGGTCCAGATAGACCGTCCGCCAGGGCGCGGATCCGTTGCTGAGCGCGCCTGCGGCAGGTCGCGCGACCGCAGCCGCGGGCGCCGCCACCGCCGCGAGCGCAAACCCCTTGAGGAGCTGGCGGCGGCTGAGCTGTTCGTCCCCTAAGTCGTTGAGCAGCTTGGTAATCTTGGAATCCATGGCGGTCCTCCGAGCGGTCCGGTGGTTACGAGCTCCACTCCCTAGCGTGGGTGCGCGTCCGCACACCATATGCAGGGCGAACGCCAAAATTCAAGCATACTGTTGCGTACCTGCGGTTTCCTGACACTGATTCTGAAACTCAGTTAACAGACTACGGCAAGGCCGGGAGCGCAGCGGCGCCGCTTGCGCGGGCCGTCGCCGGAGCGGGTATGGGCTGCGGGAAGACGCGCCAGTCCGCACTCACTGCAATGCACGCAGTCGATTCCCGGCCCCCGCCGTCTGCGGGTTGTACCCCGGCCCCAGAACGGGTCGGCCGGGCCTCGCCCCGGTGTGCTCCCCATGGTCGATCACGACGAGGCCGTTCACGAGCACGAACGGCACACCCTTCGCGTACGACTTGGGCTGCTCGAACGAGTTCGTCTCCGCCACCGCAGCCGGATCGTACACGACAACGTCCGCGATGAATCCTTCGCGCAGCTGACCGCGGTCGCGCAGGCCGAGAAGCTGCGCCGGCAGCGAAGTCATCTTCCGCACGGCGTCCTCGGGCGTGAGCACTCCTTCATCACGGACGTAGTGGCCGAGCACGCGCACGTTGGTCGAGTAGTTGCGTGGGTGCGGCACGCCGGGCGCCTCGAGGTTGATGGCGGAGCCGTCGCTCGCGATGGCGACCCACGGCAGGCGCATGACCTGCCTCACATCGTCTTCCGACATCGTGTGAAAGATGCCGCTGATGTTACCGCCCTCTTCGGCCATCAACGTGATGCAAGTCACGGCGGGGTCCGGATCGCCGCGCTGGCGCGCGATCTGGGCGAGGGTCATGCCTTCATACTTGCGGTTCTGCTCCGTGCGGGCGCGCGCCATGACGATCCCTTCCCACCACCCGTGCTCCTTCGCCCAGGTGATGAAGTCGGGATCCTGCCGGATGCGCTCGCGCACGGCGGGATCCTGGAGTCGCCGCGCGAACTCCTCCGGGCCTCCCTCGCGGGCCCAGATGGGGAAGAACGCGCTCCAGCCGTGGAACATCGCGGTGTACGGGTACTGATTCGCGGTGACGTCCAGCCCGCGGGCGCGTGCTCTCTCGACCTGGTCGATGTAGCGGCCGATCGTGCCCCAGTTGTCACGCGCGCGGATCTTGAAGTGATAGATGTGCGCGGGAATGCGGGCTTCCTCCGCCACGCGGATGACGAAGTCGATCTCGCGCTCCTGCTGGAACCCTTCGCTGCCGACGTGCGAGACGTACACGCCGCCGTACGATGCGACGACCTTCGCCAGCTCGACGATCTCGTCCGGATGCTCGGGGCCGCCGCTCTCGAAGCGCGTCACGAGCCCGATGGCCCCCTCTTCCATCGAGCGCGCGACCAGCCGCTTCATCTCCTCGAGCTGCTCGGGCGAAGCGGGCTGCGTGTCATAGCCCATAACGACGCGCCGGACCTGGCTGGCCGCCACGTACGAAGCCACGTTCACGGCGATCCCGCTCTGGCGGAGCCGGTCGTAGTAGCCGGTGAACGTCGTCCAGCTCTCTTCGGTGCCTTGACCCTCATCGACTAGCCCGTCGCGCGGTGCGACGCTGCCACCTTCTCCCAGCAGATCGAGGGTCACGCCCTGGCGCACCTTGCTCTGTGCCGTGCCATCCTCGAGCAGCGGCGAGTCGGAGTGGGTGTGCAGATCGATGAAGCCCGGCGCCACGACCAGGCCGGTGGCGTCGATCTCGCGGGCTGCGGTGGCCTCGGCGAGCTGCCCGACCCCGGTGATGCGGTCGCCCGTGATGCCGATGTCGCCGCGGAACCAGGGGTTGCCCGTGCCATCGATGATCCGGCCACCGCGGATGATCACATCGAACGTGCCGGCCTGTCCCGGCCCGCGAGCCCCGCCAGCCCCTTGGGTGCAGGCCAGCGTCAGAACCGCCGCCACAGCCGCTGCGGCGAACGTGATCGGGTGAGGTCGTCGAGCCACGAGAGCCTCCTTGCCTCAGGGTTGTGCCTTCAGGTCAAGATCGACACGGATCGCGATATTCGCCAGTGCCGCCCGTGCGTGTCAGTGGCGGCCCGCGAACGGCCGGCTTACCTTGCACCGCATGTCGGGCGGGGCCTGCCCAGCCAGGCATCCCCAGGAAAGAGGAGGCACGGATATGTCGCACGTAGCGGTCAAGCAGCGGCTGAAGGCGAGCGACTTCCCGCAGGAAGTGCTCGACCTGTTCGACAGGTACGTTCACGGACTCATCGACCGGCGCCAGTTCCTCGACGAAGCGGCCAAGTTCGCGGTGGGCGGCATGACCGCGGCCGCCATGTTCGAGGCACTGCGTCCGACGTACGCGTGGGCGCAGCAGGTGCCGCCCAACGATCCGCGCATCCGGACGGAGTACGTCGAGTACCAGTCGCCGCAGGGCTCGGGGAGAATGCGGGGGCTCATGGCGCGGCCGGCGAACGCTACCGGGCGGCTGCCCGCCGTGCTGGTCATCCACGAGAACCGCGGTCTCAACCCCTACATCGAGGATGTCGTTCGGCGCATGGCCGTGGCCAACTTCCTCGCCTTCGGGCCCGACGCGCTGACGCCGCTCGGCGGCTATCCCGGCACGGACGAGAGGGGCGTCGAGATGCAGAGGCAGCTCGACGGCGCGAAGATCCGGGAGGATTTCGTGGCCGCCGCGAACTACCTCATGAATCATCCGAACAGCACCGGGCGGCTGGGCGCCGTCGGCTTCTGCTTCGGAGGCGGCATGGTGAACTTCCTGGCGACGCGCCTTCCCAACCTGGCCGCCGGCGTGCCGTTCTACGGCGGACAGCCGCCGGCCGCGGACGTGCCTAGGATCAACGCGCCTCTGCTCATTCATTACGCGAGCCTGGACACGCGCATCAACGACGGGTGGCCCGCCTACGAGGCGGCGCTGAAGGCCGCCGGCAAGAAGTACACGATGCACATGTACGAGGGCACGAATCACGGCTTCCACAACGATACGACGCCGCGCTTCGACCAGGCCGCGGCGAAGCTGGCCGAGCAGCGGACGATCGCGTTCTTCAACGAGCAGCTGCGCCAGGGCATGACGCCCGGGTAGTGACGAGTCGTCTGACTGCATCAGCTCACGCGGAGACGCGGAGGACGCAGAGGAACGCTGGATAGATGGGAGTCGCGCAGGAGAGAAATATTGAAGTAATTCTCCGTGTCCTCCGCGACTCCCTACCCCACGCAACGTTTCGTTGCGTGGG
>JACQVC010000112.1 GCA_016209995.1 Gemmatimonadota bacterium | reverse complement strand
GGGGGAGGACGGAGGTGGTGTGGGAGCTAACGAAACGTTGCGTGGGGTAGGGAGACGCGGAGAAACACGGAGGATTAGTATTTCAAAGTGCTTTTCGGCTCAGGCTCGCGCTCCGAACGGTGAGCGGGTCGTCCAGCGCACGCCCAGTACGCCCGCCACAATCCACGCCGCGCAGTAGGCGGCGATCCACACCAGATGGAGCGTCAGATCCGGCGAGGCATGGCCCGAGAGGTACTCGGCCAAGCCGTACAGCGGGCGAAATGGGGGAAGGATCGGCTCCAAGATTCGCCACAATGTGCCGAACCGATCGGGCTGCATGGCATAGAGGCCCGCCGGGACTGTCGCGAACAACGTGAGGGCTACAGGTAGGGTCCCGTCTCGCCGCACGCCCCACGCGGAGAACGCGAAGGTCATACTCCCGTAGACAACCGTAATCAGGAGCAGGCTGGGGATCTGGGCCAAGACCCAGTACACCGGCGCCCCCGACCGCGCGGCTAGCAGTGCGACGCCCGCACTCGCCACGGCCAGGACGACCACCAGGGCGGCGAGGAGCGACTCGACATACCGGTTGAGATAGTAGAGCTCGGGTCGCACGGGCTTTTGCAGCCAGAGCAAAACGACACCCGTCTCGAGGTCCCCGGACACGATGCCCTCCATGAACAGGATTCCGGCGCCTCCGCACAGCAGCAGAAGCACCCAAAGAAAGAGCCCTTGGGTCGTCTCGGATGGCGGCGAGAGGGCGCTCATCGCCAATCCTGCGAGTCCGCCGCCGAGCAGAAGGAGGAAAGCCCCAGTGCGCGCGTGCAGCGCGGGACGCAGGCCAAACGCTACGGGCCGCAGATGCACGAGCCAGCTCGACCGGGTGGCGTCGCCCATGCGGATCTCACCGTCACGTCGTGCGAGCGCGGTGCCCTCGCGCGAATTCGTATCAGGCATCGCGGTCACGCTGGAACAGGACGCGCTCGAGCTCGCCCGCAGGTAGGAGCTCTACATTCAGGATACTGCCGTTCGCCTCGTAGACCGCGCGAGCCACTTCGTCGAAGCTCTCCACGCCCGTCACATCGAACCGGCCGTCCACCGCCGAGCGGATGTGGCCACTCGCCGCGAGCGAGGCGATCACGTTCTGCGGCCCCCGAATGGTGACGCGCAATACCGCCGCGGACCGCAGGCGCGAGCCATCCATCACTCGCACGACCCGTCCGGTCTCGAGCACGATGATCCGATCCGCCACTCGCTCGATCTCGGCCAGGTCGTGACTCGAGAGGATCACGGTACGCCCTGCGTGCGCGAGCTGCGTGACCTGGCTCCTCAGGGCGGCGCGCGCTTCCGGGTCCAGTCCGCTGGAAGGCTCATCCAGGACGACGACGTCGGGCTCTCCGATGAGCGCAAACGCGAGCACCGCCCGGCGCTGTGTTCCCTTCGACAACGTTCCCAAGCGCAACCGGCCGAGGGATCGGTCATCCAGGCCGCTGCGGTCCCATGCCAGACGTACGGCTGCGTCACGGCCTTCCGCGTCGATCCCCGCCAGCTCGGCCCCGCGCTCGAAGAACGCGCGCACGTTCCAGCCGCCCGGGACCTGGACCTCCTCGGGGAGATAGGCCATCCCGTGGCGGCGGCGGTACTCGTGCGGCGCCATGCCGCAGACCCGCACGACCCCGGCAGTCGGCCGGAGAAAGCCGAGAACCAGGCGCAGCAGCGTGGTCTTTCCCGACCCGTTCGGCCCGACCAGCGCGGTGACCTGACCGGGCGGCGCGCTAATGGTAACGGCTTCGAGCGCAACGCGGCGCCGGACGAAATGACGGTAGGCCGCGGACACGTCGCGCAGCTCGACCGCGGCCCGTGCTGTGGACTCAGTCGATCGGGAGTCTGAAGACGGCAACGGTTACTCCGTCGATCCACTCCCGGGCCACCAGCACGATGCCGTCGCGCAAGAACGTCGCATCCGATGCGTTGTCGAGAACCCGCTGCGGGACGGGCTGGCCGCGCCGCTCCGGCGACGCGCCTGCGTCCCACACGTCCAGCGCGCGCGTTTCCTCGCCCGTCACCACGCGCCAGACCAGCCTACCGCCGCTGACGAACACCGCATCGAAGGCCGGCAGGTATTCGGGCGGCGTGTAGGCCGGAGCGGAGAGCATGGGTCGACTTCGGCGGGCCTCCGCCAACGCGTCCTTCAACGCCTGCGACACGGGGACCCGCTCGCGAACTGGATAGCAGATCTCATCGATGGGCTGGCCGCTGAAGCTCAGCCGGGTCGCGCAAGGCCGCCCCACGGTTCCGAACAACAGATGCTCTACCGAGGCAGACAACACCGGCACGTGGTACGGATGACCCGCGCGGCCGTGGATATCGAATACGTCGAACGACGCGAGGCGCTCCGTCAATCCGGAGGGTCCGATACGCGAGACCTCGGCCGTGACCCAGCCCCGCGGTACGTCGATACACTGGCGCAGGCCGAAGAGCCCCGGGGCGGGCGCACCCACGAGCTCCAGGAGCATGCCGCCTCCGCAGGAGCTGGACTCGAGCGGCGTCCTGCGCACGAACTCGCCCGTCGGCGTGAAGTAGTCGAGGCGTCCTCCATCCAGAGGCGCCACCACGAGCGTGTCGCCGAGACGCACGAGGTGGGCGGGATTGCGAAGCTCACCGGGTCCATCGCCCGCTCGGCCGGTCGAGTGCAACAGCCGGCCGGCGGAATCCAGCCAATGCAGAGCGGCCGCGCGACGGTCCAGAAGGACCCACTCCTCGCCGACGAGCACGGCGTCGGACACGCTCAGCACCCCGGGCAGCACGGGACCTACCGTGTCCGGCCGAGTCGCGCGCGCGGACTCTCTGGAAGTTGCGACGCTTCCTGCCGGCGCAGCCTTCAGCCTGTAGATCGCGTGCGCGACCGCGCCGGCCACGAGGGCGCAAGCGAGCGCACCCAGGAGCAGCCCGGCGACACGGCCGCCCCGATCACCGAGACGGCTCGCGTGTCGCGGGCTCCTGGTGCTCCCTACCCCACGCAACGGTTCGTTAGCTCCCACACCACCTCCGTCCTCCCCCCTTCCCCCCCCTCATCCCCTCCCCTGCGCTGACCTTCGCTTCGCTACGGTTGCGTGGGGACCCCGGCGGCGAGTGACCCTGAAGCGCGGTCATCCGCGGCATGGTTTCATCGCCTCGCTACACGATCTTGATGATGGTGGTGACAGGGATCGAGATCACGCATGAGTAGTAGTCCACGATCCAGGCTCCGTTGCAGCTGATCAACCTGAACAGGTTCTTGCCGGCCCGACTCTCGCAGTCATAGTAGGAGCTCATCCCGTTCCGCAGGCACTGTCCGAAGCGCTCCATGGCGGTGCACTCTCGAACGTTTCCCCAATCATCCACGGCGGGGCATTGATAGTTCTGAGCCGAGACCGGTTGGCTGCCCGCGAAGATGAGGATCAGCGCGAGGGCGGCGATCCACCATAGCGGTTTGGGAACTCCTGCGACGGCGCGTGCGACGGTGCGTGCGACGGTGCTCATGACGACCTCCGGAGCGAAGGGTGAAGAGTGGCGCGGCGTAGAGGCCGCGTGGCGGTCGCCGGACCGGAGTGCTGCGGGGCACGAGCAGGGATCGCGCGAAATCGCTCCGAAGTGCTCAAATCTGGTGACCATGGGCCTCGATTCCCGATTGTGCTACCGGCGTCGAGGAGGTCCGGGAGTCCAGTTATGGCGCCATTTCCGGCCTCGGTGCCTCCTCAGGCGCTGGCGGCGCCCTGCGAGTCCGACGCGGAGGAGTAGGCCAAGATCCGTGCCAGTGCATGGGTGCCGAACTTTGAAACTTTCGGCTGCGAGCTTCGTAAGGTGGACAAGGGCAGCGGTACTGTGAACGTGAGATTCGTGGAGGTCTTCATGAGGGGCATCGTGGAATTGCTGGTCGCGGGGGTGGCCGGGCTGGCGGCGTTGAAGCTGGCCGGTGCCTTCATTTTCCCGCTCTTCGGGTTGGTGTTCGGCCTGGTGCTGACGATCCTGAAGTTCGTGGTGCTGGGCGGCGTCGCGTACGTGGTCTACACGATGCTGCGGCGTCGGCGAGAGCACGACGCCATCGCGTAGTTGGCGGACCTTCGGCTAGCTCCGAGGCGCGGTAGTCGCGGTGGCGACTCCGCGCCGCGCTGCCGCGGGGCGTACTGCATGCTGTGGTGCGCCCCTTCACGTTGTCAGCGATGTCCGCTTCTTCCCGCGCTCCCCCTCCCCAGGATTCTTCCTCTCGCTCGCATGGCGTGTCAGCTCACCCACGCCAGAAGCCAGATTTCGCGCGATGTTTCAGCGATAGCGCTCTTGACGCGATGAGATGTGCCGTTTAGCGTAGAGCGTCCATACGACACCAGCAAAGGTTTTGAGCGGCCTGGCCGCAAAGGGTGGTCACACATATTTCGAGAGGAGCGACCGATGAACAAGTCCGAGCTAGTGGATGCACTTGCCGACCGCACGGGGATGACGAAGGCGGATGCGGGTCGAGCGGTCGACGCCCTGTTCAGCGTGGACCAAGGCGTGATCGCGAAGACGCTGAAGAAAGGGCAAAAGGTGCAGATCACCGGCTTCGGCTCCTTCGAGACGCGGAAGCGGAAGGCGCGCACCGGCCGCAATCCGCGCACCGGAGCGACCATCAAGATTCCGGCGACGCGTGCGCCGAGCTTCCGCGGGGGGAAGGGGCTGAAGGATGCCGTGAAGTAGGAAGGGTGTGACAGCCACCGGCCACGCCGGTCGGGTGGGCAGGTAGAGATGGCGGCGGTCCGTGAGCGGAAGCGGGCCGCCGCCATCGTGCGTTCAGCCGTGGCCCAGCGACACGCTCAGGGCTCGCTGCGACACGGTTGCGTCAAGAGCGAAGGTAGCGGATATCTCGCGACGAGCCCTCAGGGTCCGGCTGCGCGCCTGGACGCGGAGCGCATGCGCGCGCGCTCTGCGCGGTCGTAGTCTACGCGGACGGCTCGGCCGCGGATCGTCGTACCGTTCAGCGCCCGGATCACGGTGTCCGCGACCTCGCCCGCGACCTCGACGAGCGAGAAGGTATCGCGGATCTCGATCTTCCCGACCAGCGCGCCCTCGATGCCGGTCTCTCCGGTTACGGCCCCCAGGAGATCGCCGGGACCTACGCCGTCGCGCTGACCGACTCCGAAGAAGAGGCGAGTCCAGGCGGGTGGCCGCGCGCGCGGCTTCGCATCGGTCGGGGTAGGTGCGCCGGTCGGCTCCGCCTCGGCGGTGGGCACAGGTGGCCGGCGGCGCAGGAGCGCCACGGCAGCCGCGGCGACCTCCGCGGCGCTGAACTCCTGCAGGAGCGGCTCGAGCAGCAGGATCTGCGGATTCAGGTCCTCGTCCTGGATGGCCTGGCGCAACTGCTCCCGGAACGCCGTGAGCTGGGCGTCCAGCGCGGGCGGCGCGGCGCCGGGGGCCGCCAGAGGCCGAAAACCCACGCGCGCCACGATGTCCTTGAAGTGCGGCAGCTCCCGGGGAAGAAGGAGCACGACCGCCCGGCCACCCCGTGTGTGGCGGCGCAGGAGCGTGCGGCGATCGGGCGGCACGTCGTAGCTCAGCCTGACGGTGCGCTCCGGCGCCGATCCCAGCGCCGGCGCTGTAGGCTCGGTCTCGGCCGAGACCCAGATCGGAGAGGCCGCGTCACCGGGGGCACCCGTCGCGAATCCGTGCAGCGCCAGAACATCGCCGGCGTCGGCCGCCCGGTCATCACTCCGGCAGAAGAGCAGGACGTGTTCGGCCCCGCCGGAGATCGCCTGGGAAACGACCACGCGAGCAGCCTCGTCCTTCGAGCTGCCCACGACCACGTACTCGATGATACGCTCGGTGGCCGCTGCTCCGGCTGGCTCGGCTTCGCGCGCAGGGAAGCGAGCGGCCTTGCGCAGATGTCGCAGCGCGAACTCCTCCATCTCCAGGTCGAGCGGGAGGGTGAATACCACTCGTTGAGCCTCGCTGGGGACGAGCCCGATGAGGGTCTCGACGGCGGGCCAGCCGCCGAGCCCGCGGATCGCGGCCGCTCCGTCGATCACGAGGGCTGCGACCGCGTCCAGCTTCAGGCGCGACTCGCGAACGGCGTCGAGTGCCAGCGCGGGCGAGGCGAACAGGATGTGCGCGCTGGTGGGCGCGGCCCACAGGCCTGACAGGGAAGCGAGCGTGTGGCCGGTGACCACGGCGAAGCGGGCCAGCGATTCGGCCAGCTCGTCTGCGGCGATCGGCGTCGGAACCAGCACGAGCGCGGCCGGCCCGGAGGCGGTAGCATCGAGCCGCTCGAGCAGCGCGACGCCATACGTCACGAGCGTGCCCGCGCCCGGGCCTGCGGCCGCCATGAGGCTGTGGCCGCTCCGGAGGATGGAAATCACCTCCTCCTGGAGCTCGGTGGGACGCTCGATCCCCTCCGACGCCAGGGCTTCGACCAGCTCGGGTCGTATTCCCAAGTCCTCGAACGACTCGATCATAGGCTCCTAGGTGAGCATTCACCCTTCCGGTGCCCGTGCAATGTAGACGGACCCGCGTTGCTTGCCCACCCCCTGCGGGGCTCCGTAGGTTGCGTGCCTCGCGCCGCGCGCCAGCGCGCACAGCGGTTCGTTCCTACCGGACGGTTCGGTGGAATCTCCACGGTTACGGAGTCCGCATGGTCGAGACGATTCAGGGTGTCATCAGCGCGGTGAGCGACGTGGTTTGGGGTCCGCCCATGCTGATTCTGCTCGTGGGCACGGGCTTCTATCTCAGCTTTCTGCTGCGCGGCCTCCAGTTCCGGCAGCTGGGCCATTCACTCTGGCTGGCGCTGGTGAAGCGGAAGGAGGAGGGTGGCGAGGGCGACATCTCGCATTTCCAGGCTCTCATGACGGCCCTGGCCGCGACGGTCGGCGTAGGCAATATCGCGGGCGTCGCGACGGCGATCGCGTCCGGAGGGCCGGGGGCGCTCTTCTGGATGTGGATCACCGGGCTGGTGGGCATGGCGACGAAGTTCGGGGAGGCGGTGCTGGGTGTGCGGTTCCGCGAGGTGGACGCGCGGGGTCAGATGGCGGGCGGCCCCATGTACTACCTCAGGAACGGGGTGGGCGGCGCTTTCGGCAAAGGGCTGGGCTTCCTGTTCGCGCTCTTCGCGGCGTTCGCCGCCTTCGGCATCGGGTGCATGGTGCAGGCGAACTCGGTGGCGGACGCGCTGCAGACTTCGTTCGGTGTGCCACCGATCGGCACGGGGACGGTGATTGCGGTGTTCGCCGGCCTGGTGATCCTGGGCGGGATCCGCTCGATCGGACGCGTTACCTCGTTGTTCGTTCCTTTCATGATCGTGTTCTATATGCTGGGCGGGCTCGTGGTGCTGGCCATCAACTGGCGCGGGCTGCCCGAGATGGTCCGCCTGGTGTTCGGCGAGGCGTTCACGCC
>JACQVC010000107.1 GCA_016209995.1 Gemmatimonadota bacterium | reverse complement strand
TTGTCGCCCGGAGGCGTGCCGAAGTAGTAGACGTGGCCGCGAGTGGTCTGCAGCCGCTTCCCCATCACATCGGGGAAGATCTTCGGCAGCCAGGGACCGCAGGCGAAGACAAACGTCTCGGCCGTCAGCGCGTCTCCGGGCGTTAGAACCACCTCGCTCAGCCGGCCCGCGGAGCGGCGGCCGGGCGCTGCCCGCGCGATCACCAGATCGCCGCCGGCTTGCCGGAACGCGGCCGCGACCGCTTCGCACGCCTGCCGCGAGCGCAGGAGTCCGGCGTCCGGCGTGTAGTGACCGACCTCGATGTCATCCAGCTTGATCTGCGGATACCGGTAGGCGACCTCGTCGCGGGACAGGAGCTCGTTGCGGATGCCGTACCGGTCAAGGATGCGGCTACCCTCCTCGAAGCGCTCCTGCCAACCCTCCGGTCTCAGAACCAACCGACCGCTGGGAACGAAAAGCGGGCGCTGGAGCGTTTTCCCCCACTCCTCATCCCACTGCTTCCAACGCTCCAGCGCCCTGAGTGCCCACAGACTGTAGATCTCGCCGTATCCGTATCCGGGCGCCCCCAGGTACCACAGGGTCATGGATCGGGTCTCCTCACCCGAGGTCGCGTGAGAGTTGCCCGGCCCGTAGGTATCCACCAGGGTGACATCGATCCCCATTTGGCGCAGGTAGAGGGCCGTCCACCCCCCGAACGCCCCGGCGCCGACCACGACCACAGCGGGCGCCCGGCGCGCTGGTCGGGCAAAACTCGCCCGCGAACGTGCCGTCACAATCTCACCGGGATCCACACCTCCACTCCCCCTCCCGAGGGCGTTACTCGAACGTCGTGTCCCCGAGCTGGAACAGCGAAGTCAGCTCGGGCTCCTGGTCCTGGCCAACGATGCGGTGGGCCGCGTAGTCTCCGACGCTGGGCGAGTGCTTGACGCCCCGGCCGGTTCCGCCTCCGACGATCCAGACGTTCTCCAACTCGGGGTGCCGGTCAATGATGAACTGCCCGGTGGCCGTCGTGTCGAAAACGCATAGTTGCGTTTCGAGAAGCGGCTGATCCTTGAGCGCCGGGAACCGGAGAGCCACGAAGTCCCGCGCCCTCTTGAGCGCTTCGGGCGCCATCATCCGATCCACCGAGTCCGGATCCGCGGACCCCGAGCCGCCGCCGCCACCCCCTATCACGTTGAACCCTCGGTAGTCCTGGCTCAGCGCGGGGTAGCCATAGAACCCGGTCGTATTGTCCCGGTAATTCGGGAACGCCGGATGCATGAACCGGTTGTCGCCGGGCGGCGTGCCGAAGAAGCACCGGCCGCCGGGCGGCGTGCGCAGCCGGTTCCCCATCACGTCGGGAAACAGCTTCCGAAACCACGGGCCACACGCGAACACGAACGTGTCGGCGCCCACGTTCCCCCCGGGAGTCAGGACCACATCGAGCAGTCGACCTCCCGACCGCCTTCCCGGCTCGACGCGGCCGATCACCACGCGTCCGCCCTGTCGCTCGAGGGCGCGGGCCACGACCTGGCAGCACTGCCGGGACTTGAGCATGCCCGCCGGCTCGATCAGGGCGAACTCGATCCCCTCGAGCCCCATCTGGGGATAACGACGGGCCAGCTCGTCGCGGTCCACCACTTCCGTGGGCACCTTGTATCGGTCCAGCCATGCCTTGGCCGTCCGCTCCGCTTCGTTCCAGCGGACGGACAGCCGCAGGAGGGACGTCTCGATGAGCAGCTCCGGCCGTCCCCACTCCTGCAGGCGAGACCTCCAGGTCTCCAGCGCCTTGAGCGACCAGCGCGTGTCCAGCTCATCCCGCCCTGCCGCGCGAATCTGCCGTACCTCCGCGCCGGAAGTGGCCCGCGAGTTCCCCGGGCCGTACTGGTCCACGAGCGTTACGGAAGCGCCCTGCTCACGGAGGCTCAGGGCGGTCCATACGCCGAACGCGCCGGCGCCAATGACCACGACGTCCGAGGCAGATTGTACGAAGCTCGGGCCCGCTGGCACCGCGTCTGTGGGCCCGACGGCGGCCTCCAGAGCCCGCGCACCCGCCAGCACCAGGCCGGCCTGGGCCCCCGCCTTCTGCAGGAATTGTCTCCGATCCAGATCCATCACGTTTCCCCCCGCGCGTACTCCCCGCCTTCTCTTGAGCCCGGCCTCTCACCGGAACACTCGAGAGAGAGGCCGGATCTCCTCGCACAGCCATTCCGTCCGAGCGCTGAGCACACTCCGCCCAGCCAGCAGGACACCATGTCAGAACGTCTGCTCCTTCAGCTTGAACACCGCTACGAGCGCCGGATCCGTCTCACCACCGGTCACCCGCTTCGCCACGTACTCGCCCGTCACCGGCCCCATCTTGAACCCGTGACCCGAGCCGCCGCCGGCGATCCACACGTTCTCGAATGCCGGGTGACGGTCGATGATGTAGTGACTGTCCACGCTGTTCTCGAATAGGGAAACGCGACTCTCGAGCACGGGCGCGTCCTTGAGATCCGGAAACCACTGGGCGAGGAAGTCGCGGAGCTGGCTGAAATAGCGGGGATCGATGCGGCGCTCGACCGTGTCCGGGTCGGCAGGCGGACCGCCGCCGATCCGGACTCTCATCCCCCGATTGTCGTATTCCAGGGCCGGGAACCCGGTGCTGCCCGGAACGTCCCAGTTGGGCAGGTTCGGATGCAGGAAGCGGTTGTCACCCGGCGCCGTACCCACGTAGTAAACGTGGCTCTGACTGGTTCGCAGCCGGTTGGCCATCACGTCGGGGAAGACCTTGGGCAACCAGGGCCCGCAGGCGAACACGAAGCTCTGAGCGCTCAGGTCCTGCCCGGGCGCTAAGCGGATACTCTGGAGCCGCCCGCCCGCGCGGCTACCGAGCTCGGCCCGCGCGATCACCAGCTCGCCGCCTTTCTGGCGGAAGGCCTGGGCCACCGTCTCGCAGCTCTGCCGCGATCTGAGAAGGCCGCCATCAGGCTCGAGGAGGCCGATGCCGATGCTCTCCATGTTGATCTGCGGATAGCGCCGCACGAGCTCGTCATGGTCGAGCACCTCGTTGCGGACTCGGTGCTTGTCCAGCACCCGCTTGGTGGCCTCGAGGTCATCGTCCCAGCCCCTGCGCAGGATAAGCCGACCCGTCGGCGCAAGGAGAGGCCGCTTCAGCGTCTTTCCCCATTCCTCATCGCGTTGCCTCCAGCGGGCCAGCGCTTCGATCGCCCAGCGGGTGTAGACCTCGCGGTCCCCATAGCCTGCGCGGATCCCCCGCACCTCGTCGCCGGATGTGGAGTGCGAGTTTCCGGGACCGTACGCATCCACGAGCGTCACCGAGTGCCCCATCTCCCTCAGGTACAGAGCGGTCCAGCCGCCGAATGCGCCCGCGCCCACCACCACCACCTCGGGGCGCGCCTGCGTGCGCACCGCGGCGGCGCCCGAAGCCTGCGGCCGCGCCTCCGCCGCGCCCGCGGATCTCGCGAGCCGCGGAAGCAACAGCGTCGCCTGCGCGCCGATCAGTTGAATGAAGGTACGCCGATCGAAAAAGCCCATGACCGCCTCCCGTCCAAGACGTGCGCCGGTTCGCTTCTGCTAGAATCACCCACAGCGTCGTGCCGTCGGGCTGTCCGTGTCCCGTTGTGCCCGCACGCGCCCCATACGCTCTACTTCAGAACGCTATTCCAGATCCTCACGAAATTGCCGCCCATGATCAACGCGATCTGATCATCCGAGTATCCACGAGCCGACAGCAGCTGGATGAAGGAGTCCCACTGCTCGTCACTCGGACTCCTCCGTTACCCTCATCGGCCAACAGGCGACCATCAATACC
>JACQVC010000118.1 GCA_016209995.1 Gemmatimonadota bacterium | reverse complement strand
TCCCTGGGCCAACCGGTCGGCCAGCTGGCCAAGCTGCTCGCTTACGCCCCGCGCATCCCGCCAAATCTACTCCACCGCGGCCGCCTCGAACTCGACTCCTTCCACCAGATAGGGACGAGCCCGATCGGCCATTTCCTCCAGCGTCTGAGCTCGTGCCTTGAGCAGGTCGATCACGGCCAGGTACTGAGCGCGGTTAGCACGTAATACTGCTGCGCTATCCAGGCCGCGTGCTACCAGGCGACGCGTTAGCAGCGGCTCGAGCTGCTCCGCGCTCGCGCGGGCGATGTGCTGGCCGTTCAGCCATTCCAGCTTCTTCACATCGAACACGGAACTTTTCTTCAGGACACGGGCGAGCGAGAAGCTTCGTTTCAGCTGCTCGACATCCATCACTTCCTCGTCGGTACCGGGAGACCATCCCAGGAGCGCGAGGAAATTCACCATCGCCCAAGGCAGAATCCCGGCGCTCTCGTATTCTGCGACGGCCGTCGCCCCGTGGCGCTTCGACAGCCGTTTTCCATCGGGCCCCAGGATCATGGGTACGTGGGCAAACCTCGGTGGCTCTGCTGCGAGCGCTCGGTACAGCAGGATCTGCTTGGGCGTGTTCGACAGGTGGTCATCGCCCCGGATCACGTGAGTGATCCGCATGAACACGTCATCCGAAACGACGGCATGATTGTAAACCGGCGTCCCATCGCTGCGCAGGATGATGAAATCGCCGATCTCCCGGTTATCGAAGCGTGTGGGGCCGTGGACCAGATCGTCCCATTCCGTTACACCAGCTGGAACCCTGAACCTCACGGCGAACGGTTGCCCTGCCATCGCCCGCGCCGCCGAATCCGTAGGCTCGAGCGCGGCGCATGGATCCGGTAGGGCGGGCACCACACCATCCTCGCCCTCCCCCTCCCCCTCGCCCCACGCAGCGTCCGATGCGCGCCTGCGTTCCAGCTCGGCTGGCGGACAGAAGCAGCGGTAGGCGGCTCCGGTCTCGAGCAGACGCTGGGCGTCGCGTCGGTGCCGCTCGACTCCATCCGCCTGATGATACGGACCTTCGTCCCAATCGAGCCCCAGCCACTCGAGTCCGCCCAGGATCGCCGCCGTCATTGCCTCGCTCGACCGCTCGCGGTCGGTATCCTCGATCCTCAGGATGAAGGTCCCATCCTGACTGCGCGCGAAGAGCCAGTTGAAGAGCGCGGTGCGCGCGCCCCCCACATGGAGGTAGCCCGTCGGCGAAGGCGCGAAGCGGACGCGGACGGCGCCACGGCGTGTGGAAATCTCGGTAGCCAGCGGTGGCTCTCCTGGTGATCTGTGGCTTTCTACAAAACTACCAACGGCGGGCGTGATAGAGTAGAGTGTCGAAACGTCTCGACCCTACCAGATGAAGACGGGGAGGAGCTGCTGCGGTCGGCGACCTACCCTCTCGACAAATTGGTGCGTGTACGCGCGAATCTGGCGGCCTCGCCCGTACACCTCGATGAGGTATAGCTGATGAGCCGGATATGTACCGAGCTCGTAGAGGCCAGCGATCGCGGGCATCTCGTCGATGAACACCTGAGGTCTGGCAACGCCGCCCCGAACGTAGACGCATTCGTCGGACATGCCACGGCCGCTACAGGGCACCATGGTCAAGAACGCTTCTCGCTGGAGGAAATCGCGGGCGTCCCATGCGGCTGTGCGTAACAGGCGATCCGTCCCATAGACCTGGACGCTCACAGGGACGGAGTTCCGTCGCGCTCTGAAGCGGTCGCTCATCACGGTGATACCCTCGAGGAGAACCGGATCCGGCTGCAATCGGAGCTCCAAGCGCTCCAGCTGAGGGCCGATGGTAACAGTGCGATACAGATCCTGGTAGCCGAGGCTCTCGACGAGCACGACCTGGAGTCCCGTGGGGACGCCGGGCAGCGCGAACGTGCCTTGCGCACCCACCAGGAACGCCTGCGAGTGTCCAAACACGGAGACGACGGCTCCGGGCACCGGCAGACCGGTCGTAGCATCGAGGACCACGCCCGCGAGGGTGGCGGTTTCCCGGGCGGGGCTAGGAGCCTGTGCGGAAGCGGCCGCGGGGACCAGGAGGAAAGCCAGGGCGCCCGCTGTCATTCTGACTGCGACAGTGCGATTCCTGTGGAGCGACTCCGGTGGGCACGGTGGCTGGCGCTCGACCATGTCTGGATCCTCCTGCAAAGGCAACGGATGATCCGCGGGCTGGATCAAATTACCTAGATGACCGCCCTCGCTCAAATAGTAGATACAGCGCCGGCGTCGTAGTCAGCACGAATAGCGTGGAGGAGAGCAGCCCGCCGATCAGCGCGTAGCCGAGCGCGTTCCAGATGTTCGCGTCGGCCGTCTCGCTGAAGAGCACCAGGGGCAGGAGCCCCAGTACGGTCGTGGCCGTCGTCATCAGGATCGGACGCACGCGCTCGACCGTCCCGCGCACGATCGCATCCGTCAGCGCGCCCCCGGCCTCACGCCGCACCCGGTTGAGACGGTCCACCAGCAGGATCGCGTTGTTCACCACAATGCCGCCCATCATGATCACGCCGATGTAGGCCTCGCGGGTGAAGCTCGCGTTCGCGTAGAAGAAGATGAGGAAGACGCCGATCAGCGCCATCGGCACGGTGAGCAGGACGCAGAACGGCTGGCGCAGGGATTCGAAGAGCGCGGCGGTCACCATGTAGATGAGCAGCAGCGACAAGGCCAGCACCATGTAGATCTGCCTCTGCTCCTCGACTCGAAACTGGAAGCCGGTCGTCGCTTCTATCGTGTAGCCGGGCGGCAGAGCGGTGGCGTCGATCACCGCATCGCGGACCACGTCGCCCAGACGTGCCGGTCCGCGGAACTCGTAGGCGACCGTGCGCTCGTACTGTTGGTTCTCGCGCCGGATCCGCGCGAGCACCTCCTGCTCGCGGATGCGGGTCACGTCGCCAATGCGCACGGCGCTGCCGCTCTCCGTGGCCACGGGCAACCTCTGCAGCCGCTCGACGTCCATGTCCCGGTAGCCTGAGACTTTGACGTCATAACGAACCTCGTCGCCCCCGAGCCGCAGGGACGACCGCACGATCTCCCCACGGATGGCCGACGCTAGCCGCCTCGTAACATCCTCGACCGCGAGATCGTGGCGGCCGAGTGCCTCACGGTCCACCTCGACGGCGTACTGCATCGCCCGGTTACGCTCGAAGAAACGGGCCGTGGCGTTCGTGTTTACCTCGCGGACCCGCGAGAAGCGCGTGAGCCGGCGCCCGAGGTCCTCCGCGATCCGGCGTACGTCCTCGTAGTTGTAGCCCAGCACCTGGATCCGGTAGTTCGGCGCCGAGCCTCCGCCGCCGTAGAACGACGGTCCATAGCCGTAGACTCGCACGTCCGCGCCGCCGAACTGGTAGCTGTGCGCCACCATCCGCTCCTTGATCACCACCGGCACCGCTGTCAGCTCGAGCGAGTCCGGAAACGTCACCTGGATGCGCCCGAAGACGTCCGTGACGTTGGTTACGAAGCGTTCGACCTCCGGCAACTGGGCGAGCTTGGCCTCGAAATAGCGCACCATTTCGTCGGTACGCTCGAGGCCCGCGCCCCGCGGGAACGTGATCTGAATGTCGATGTACGTCTGTTCCGTCCGGAATCCGCGCCAGATCACGCCCCGCGTGACGTAGCGATCGAACAGACGATACGAGCCGGCGAAGCAGAGCGCCGTGACCGTGATGGTCAGCCAGGGATGCCGGAGGGTGAAGCCGATGAGGGCGGAGTACGCGCGCACGTACCACGCGGCTCGCGAGCCGGTTCCGCTGCCACTCCCCGTGCGCCGGCTCGGTTCGCCGTCGCTGCGATCCATCCGCCACGGCCCCTCCCGGCTCGCCTCGGCAATGACCGACGGCGCGGTCCGGGCAGTCAGGATCCGCGCGGCCAGCGCCGGAATGAACGTGAACGCCACGAACAGCGATACCAGCAGGGTGAGCCCCACAGCGATCGCGAGCGGCAGATAGTAGATGCGCAGCTCGCCCTGCAGATAGAGGAACGGCACGAACACGATCAAGGTCGTCGCTGTGGCTACGACGACCGGCAGCACGACCTCCCGCGCGCCCTCCTCGGCCGCGACCCGTGGCGTCTCCCCGTGCTCCCAACGCCGGTAGATGTTCTCCAACACGACCACGGCATTGTCATCAATG
>JACQVC010000110.1 GCA_016209995.1 Gemmatimonadota bacterium | reverse complement strand
CGCATCCCGAGCGCGCGGCCGATCCGCTCCTCGGGTCGGCCGACGGACTCGGCATCTTCGAGTCGGTGCTTGCCCGAGTGGCTGCGTAGCGAGAATGCCGGCGTTTCAGTTCCGCGCGTTCAGACTCAGACACCCAACCGCTGAACTACGGAGACCGTGATGCATCACCCCAGTGAGGAGCGGCCGCGAAAGAACGAAGACGAATACTTCGCCCGCGAGAATGCGGAGCTCATCGAGAGAATGCGGGCCAAGCTCGACTCCGATCGCGATGCGCAGGAACGCAAGGCGCACTACATGAAGTGCCCCAAATGCGGCGCCGATCTTGTCGAGCGAGAGCACGGCAACGTCAAGGTCGACATCTGCCAGGAGTGCCGTGGGATGTGGCTGGACAGCGGAGAGCTCGACCTCATTCGGCACATGCAGCAGCAGCGCGTCGGACAATTCGTGGACGACCTCCTTGGCATGTTCAGTCGGCGCAAGTCGCGGCCTGAGACGGCCAGGTGACCGTTCAATCCCGGCCCGGCGATCCGGTCATCACGCCGGCACTCGTCGCTGAACACGGGTTGACGCCGGAGGAGTACGATCGCGTCGTGGCCATCCTCGGCCGAGCTCCGACGTTCACGGAGCTCGGAATCGTCAGCGCGCTCTGGAGCGAGCACTGCTCCTACAAGCATTCCCGACCGCTGCTGCGCACGCTCCCGACGTCGGCTCCCCACGTCCTGCAGGGCCCTGGCGAGAACGCGGGCGTCATCGCCATCGGCGATGGCCTCGCCGTGGCGTTCAAGATCGAGTCCCACAACCATCCTTCGGCGGTCGAGCCCTATCAGGGCGCTGCGACGGGGGTTGGCGGGATCCTTCGGGACGTCTTCACCATGGGCGCCAGGCCGATCGCGCTCCTCGACTCGCTGCGCTTCGGCTCACTCGAGTCCCCGCGGGTGCGCTATCTGTTCGCCGGCGTGGTGAAGGGGATCGGTGACTACGGCAATTGTGTCGGCATCCCGAACATCGGCGGCGAGGTTTACTTCGACCACGGGTACGACGGGAACCCCATCGTCAACGCGATGTGCATCGGGTTGCTCAAGAAGGATGAGCTGATTCGCGGCGAAGCGAGCGGCGTCGGGAACACGGTCATGGCCGTCGGCTCCCGCACGGGGCGCGACGGCATTCACGGCGCCACGTTCGCCAGCGAGGAGCTGGGCGAGCACTCCGAGCAGAGCCGCCCGCAGGTCCAGGTCGGCGATCCTTTCACCGAGAAGCTGCTGCTGGAGGCCAGCCTCGAGCTCATCAAGGGCGGCCACCTGGCCGGCATCCAGGACATGGGCGCGGCCGGCCTCACGTCCAGCGCCTCCGAGATGGCCGCCCGCGCCGGAACCGGCATCGACATCGACGTGGCCCACGTGCCCGTCCGCGAGCGCGGTATGACCCCGTACGAGATCCTGCTCTCCGAGTCCCAGGAGCGCATGCTGGTGGTGGCCAGGCGAGGTCATGAGGGCGATGTGCGTGAGATCCTGGAGAAGTGGGAGCTGAGAGCCGCGGAAATCGGGAAGGTCACCGACGATGGCTGCTTCCGCGTACGTGAGAACGGACGCGTCGTGGCGGCCATCCCCGCGCTGCCGCTCGTGAAGGGATGCCCCGCTTACGAGCGCGAGGGCACGGAGGCCGAGGAGATCCAGCGACTTCGGGCGCTGGACCTGAGCACGCTTCCCTTGCCCGCCACAGGAGATGAGCTCACCGAGGCGTTCCTCACCCTCCTGGGTTCTCCGACGATCGCGTCGAAGCGCTGGGTCTACGAGCAGTACGACAGCACGGTGCGGACCGGAACGGTGATCGGCCCGAGCGGCGACGCGGGCGTCCTCCGCATCCGCGGGTACTCCGGCGGCATAGCCGCGACCACGGACTGCAACGGGCGCTACGTCTATCTCAGGCCGCGGCGAGGCACCATGATCGCCGTGGCCGAAGCGGCCAGGAACCTGGTCTGCGTCGGCGCGCTTCCCGTGGCCGTGACCAACAACCTGAACTTCGGGAATCCGCTGAAACCCGAGATCTACTACCAGTTCCGTGAATCCATCCTGGGCCTCGCCGAGGCGTGCCGT
Organism: Gemmatimonadota bacterium; assembly: GCA_016209995.1. Taxonomy (GTDB): domain Bacteria; phylum Gemmatimonadota; class Gemmatimonadetes; order Longimicrobiales; family Gaopeijiaceae; genus JACQVC01. The sequence goes on along the minus strand of JACQVC010000110.1, from coordinate 3,628 downwards.
CATTTCGAGACGCCCGTGACCGGAGGCAACGTATCGTTCTACAACGAGTATGAGGGTCGGGCGATCTATCCGACGCCGGTCATCGGGATGATCGGTCTCGTGGACCGGCTGGACCTCGTGGTCCGTCACGGATTCGCGCAGACCGGCGACGCCATCATCCTCTTGGGCACGAATCGCGGCGAGCTGGGTGGATCGGAGTACCTGTACCGGCTCCACGACCTGGTGGCCGGCGAGCCCCCGACCTTGAGTCTGGTCGCCGAGCGCGAGTTGCAACGCGCCGTTCTCGCCCTGAGCGCCGAGGCGTTGCTGTCCTCGGCGCATGACTGCGCCGAGGGCGGCCTGGCGGTCTGCCTGGCCGAGTCCGCCATAGCCGACCCCGAGGCGCCGCTAGGACTGACCGTAACGCTCGGGGATGCCCTGGCCCCCGCTCCCCTGCTGTTCGGGGAGTGCCAGGGACGCATCGTCGCGTCGTGCGAGGCAGCGGCTGCCGCGCGTGTGCTCGACATCGCCGAGCGCTACGGCGTACCGGCGAAGCAGATCGGAGTCGTCGCCGCACCAGGCGAAGCGCTGGTGATCAACACCCGCACGGCCAGGGTAGAAGTGAACAGCGAGACGCTGGCCCGGGTATACTACGACTCGATCCCCAGCCTCATGCAACGGCCGGCTTTGGCCGAGGTGTCCGCCGCGGACTGAAATGCAGCCCATGAATCTGCCGGTGATCCAGCGGTCGAGCGACGACGACAAGCCTCGCGAGGAGTGCGGAATCTTCGCGGTCACGGGGCTCGAGGGAGCCGCCGAGCTGACCTACCTGGGGCTGTATGCGCTACAGCACCGCGGTCAGGAATCGGCTGGAATCTGCGTGGTCGACGGGGACGGCATCCGTCTGCACAAAGACCTCGGGCTCGTGGCCGAGGTCTTTTCGGAGGACCGGCTCCGCAGCCTCGGGGGTCACACGGCCATCGGCCACGTGCGCTACTCGACGGCCGGGAACAGCGATCTGACGGACGCCCAGCCGATCCTCGTGCGCTACGCTCACGGGCAACTGGCGGTGGCTCACAACGGCAACATCACGAACGCCTACGAGCTGCGCGCCCGCCTGGTCGATGAGGGTGCCATCTTCCAGACGACGAGCGATACCGAGGTCGTCGTCCATCTGATCGCCCGCTCACGCCATGAAAGCATCGAGGCCCAGCTCGACGATGCGCTGACGCACCTCGAGGGCGCCTTCTCCCTGATCCTTCTGATCAACGACACGGTATTCGCCGTGCGTGACTCGTGGGGATTTCGCCCGCTCGTGCTGGGACGCAAGGACGGAGGCTTGGTCGTCGCGAGCGAGACCTGCGCGCTGGATATCATCGGTGCGGAGTATCTGCGTGCAGTGGCGCCGGGTGAAGTGCTCATGCTGAAGGGAGGAACCATGACCCCCTTGCGGCGACTTCCCCCGGCCGCCCGCCCCGCACCCTGTATCTTCGAGCTGGTCTACTTCGCCCGGCCGGACTCGCACGTGTGGGACTGCAGCGTCGACCGCGCAAGGCGTGCGTTCGGCCGCCGACTCGCCCAGGAGCACCCCGTCGAGGCCGACGCCGTCCTCAGCGTGCCCGATAGCTCGAACTCCGCGGCGCTGGGCTACAGCGAGCAGAGCGGCATCCCCTACGAGCTGGGATTGATCCGCAACCACTACGTGGGCAGAACGTTCATCCAGCCGGTCCAGACGGACCGCGACTTCCGCACGCGCATCAAGTACAACGCCGTGCGCGAGGCCATCGAGGGACGGCGAATCGTGGTCGTGGACGACTCGCTGATCCGCGGCACTACGAGCCGCAGCCTGGTCCGCTTCATCCGGTCAGCCGGCGCCCGCGAGGTCCACTTTCGCGTGGGCAGCCCGCCCGTGCGCTACCCCTGCTTCTACGGGATCGACATGCCCACGCGGGAGGAGCTGGTCGGCGCCCGGCTGTCCGTGGACCAGATTCGCGAGCATCTCGGCGTGGATTCGCTCGGATACCTCTCCCTCGAGGGCATGAAGGGCGCCGTGGCCGAGTACGGTCCCTTCTGCGACGCGTGCTTCTCCGGCGACTACACGGCGCCGCTCACGGATCTCGAGCATGGATACCCGATGACCAAATTGGTCAAAGTGGCCAAGGGGCCCGCAGGCGAGCACGGCAGCCACGCCCGACCGGTGTCCCTGACTCCAGACCCTCGCCGCTGAGCCGCGGCAATCCACAGCCCAACAAAGCCGAGCGGGTCAGATCCCCCCTGAGGAACCTGACCCGCTCTGTTTTACCTGCCGCTCGCCGGCCCGGCCCGAAGGCCGGACCGACGGCGGGTTCAAAGGTTACGGACAGCCCTGTGCCGAGAAGTTGGCGCTACCGACCGCAGCATCGCCTCTCACCTCAACCACATAGCTGCCGACGGTCGTCCCGGTGCAACCAGCCGTGGCCGGCTGTGGCGTCACCTCGTATCGCCCCTCACGCAGCACATTAGTCGACGTGTAGTTACCAGACGAGTCGGTGTCCAGATTCAGCACGAATACAGACGGGGCGACGTAACTGATGCAGTTGCCCGCAGCGGGGAACGTCCCGCCCGGCACTGCGTCTGGCTGAGCGGTGGTGAGGCACCGGCGCACGACGACGCGCATTGCGCCTACACCCGTGCTCGTGCCGTCCTTGACGACTCGCCCGTTGAGGGTCCCGTTGTTCTTCAGGAACGTGAAGTTACTCACGTTCTGCGGCTTACCATCGGTCCCCAGGTACAGAGGCGTGTTATTCTGGTAGTCCCAGGCGGGATAGTTGTTCATCGTCCCACCGCCGGTGACCAGCAACGTATCACCGACCTCGCGAGTCAGCTGCGCACCCTTCCCGGCGTCCGTCGCTCCGCTCCTGACGAGCACGGTGTCCCTGTATGCGCCAGCGCCCCCACCGGTGTAGTAGAACACGCTGTCGCCGGCCGCTGACACCTTCGGTTTCGAGACGGTGTAGCCCCTCAGCACGGCGCCAGTGCGCTCACGCAAGCGCCTAAACGAGAACCGACCGTTCGCGTCCGAGGTCACTGACTTCAGCAGCGAGTCCGAGGACGTGGTGTAGCCCTTGTACAGCCTGACCTCGACGCCGGCCAACGGCTCGCCAGGATCGATGGCGTTGTCCTTGTCACGGTCGTTCATAAGCACGCCCATGATCTTGGTATCCATCCGTGTGGCCATCATGTTGTTCACGAGCGTGGACGTGGTCCCGGGATGGATGGTGACGGTATCGGCCTTATCCGGCGAGAAGAACGCCCAGATGCTGTCACCCGTGGTGGTGCTCACCGAGTCCAGCGGCGTGATAATGTAGATACCGTCGCGCACCTTTGCCGCCGTCTGGTAGAAGGCACCCGCAGTCGCCTTGATCGTGGTATCCGACGCGGTCCCGGACGTGCCCCACTTGTGCGGGGCGATGGTCCTGGGATGCGGTGAGATCGTGACACGGATGCTCGCACCCAAGGTGCCATCCAGAGCCGTCAGCGTCCCCTCGATCCGGCCGTGGTTGTACTTGAACGCGAACGTGCCCGAGCCCTTGCTGCCGACAAGCGGCGCCAAGTTCTTGATCGTGTCACTGCCGGTCAGCGCTCCGACGTTGACCAGGGTATCGAGGAT
>JACQVC010000117.1 GCA_016209995.1 Gemmatimonadota bacterium | reverse complement strand
CTGGACCGATGACTCGCGCTGGGTCTACTTCCGCTGGCGGCCCGGCGGCCTACCGTGGCACGAGGAACGCTCACTCTACCGAGTGCGCGCCGACGGCAGTGGCCTCGAGAAGCTCGACGAGGGCGCGGCCGAGGAGGCTGAGCCGCTGATCGCCGCAGGCGATATCTCCCTGGATCGCCGCTGGCGCGTCGCGAGCGTCGCGGGCGACCTCCATCTCGTGGACCGCCGCTCCCTACAGGTGCGCCGGCTCACGCATACACAGGATTCCGAGAGCTCACCCCTCTTCAGCGCGGACGGCACGAGCGTGCTCTTCCGCCGCGGGGACAACCTCTTTCGTCTCACGCTCGCATCCGGTGCGCTCGAGCAGGTCACGCGCATCGCGCAGGGTCCCGCGCCGCGCGACAGTGCGGAAGCGGAAGGCCAGCGGAAGTTCCTGGAGGCACAGCAGCTCGAGCTGTTCGAGCACATCCGCCGCGAGAAGGCCCGGGAGGCCGAGGACTCGACTCGCCGCGAAGCGCGAGAGGCGAGGGAGCCCGAGACCCTGTACCTCGACCGGAACGAGCGTCTGGAAAGTCTCGAGCCCACGCGCGACGGGCGCTACGTCCTGGTGAATGCGTCGACACCCGCCCGCAACGCCAAGCGCGCCATCGTGCCGGACTGGATTACCGCGGACGGTTACACCCGCGACCTCAACGCCCGCGCCAAAGTGGGTGACGAGCAGAGTACGAATCGCGTGGGCGTGCTCGAGACGAAAAGCGGCGACGTGAAGTGGATCGAAGCTTCGCCGCGCGGTGAAGACGCAGAGAAGCCGAGTGTGGTCAACGCCGGCTGGAACGACGCCGGGACGAAGGCCTTTGTCTTCGAGGTGTCGTACGATGACAAAGACCGCTGGATCTGGTCGGTCGATGCGGCCACGGGACAGACCACGCTGCTCGATCACCTCCACGACGACGCCTGGGTGGCCGGACCGTGCTTCAGCTCGTGCGTCGGCTTCATTCCCGGCACGGACCGCGTGTACTTCGTGAGCGAGCAGACCGGGTACGCGCATCTCTACGCGGTCAACGCCGACGGCTCGGACCGGCGCGCGCTCACGACCGGCGAGTGGGAGGTCCTGGACGTGACGGTTCCCGAGGACCGCTCGCGCTTCCTGCTGCGCACGAACGAGGGCTCGCCGTTCAACCAGCACGTCTTTCGGATGGACTTCGACGGCTCGGACCGCACGCCGGTCACGCGCGGCGACGGCCGCTTTCAGGCGACGCTCTCGCCGGACGGGCAGCGTCTGGCTCTCGTGCACGATGTCGCGAACCGCCCACACGAGCTGTTCCTCGCCGAGACCCGGCGGCCCACCGCGCTGACGCGGGTCACGGAATCGCCCACGAAGGAGTGGTCATCCTTCCGCTGGATCGAGCCGGAGATCGTCCGCATTCCCGCACAGGACGGCACGATGGTTCCTGCTCGCATCTACCGGCCGCGCGACCTCGGCGCCCAGCCGAACGGCGCCGGCGTCCTGTTCGTCCACGGCTCCGGCTACGCGCAGAACGTGCACAACTACTGGTCGTCGTACTACCGCGAGTACCAGTTCAACCACCTGCTCGCCGCCGCCGGCTACACGGTGCTCGACGTGGACTACCGGGGCTCGGCGGGCTACGGGCGCGACTGGCGCACGGCGATCTATCGCTGGATGGGCGGCAAGGACCTGAGCGATCACGTGGACGCCGCACGCTGGCTGGTCGCGAACGAGGGTGTGGATGCCCGCCGTATCGGCCTGTACGGCGGCTCCTACGGCGGCTTCATTACGCTGATGGCGCTCTTCACCGCCGGCGATACCTTCAAGTCCGGCGCCGCGCTGCGCCCGGTCACGGACTGGGCCCACTACAACCACCCGTACACGAGCCGCATCCTCAACCTGCCGCAGGACGACGAGGAAGCATACGAGAGGTCGTCGCCGATCTACTTCGCCGACAACTTCCGCCCGGACCAGCACCTGCTGATCCTGCACGGGATGGTGGACGTGAACGTCCACTTCTCCGACGTGGTGCGACTCGCGCAGCGGCTCATCGAGCTGGGCAAAGAGAACTGGGAGTTCGCGTCCTTCCCCGTAGAAGACCACGGATTCGTGGAGCCCACGTCGTGGACCGACGAGTACCGGCGCATCTACGAGCTGTTCGAGCGCACACTGCGCGAGCCGGGCTGCACTGCGCGGGGAGGCTTCTGCGCGCCGCGGCGCGTTGGCGGCTGAGGTGAGGTCGAGCCGGTGGACGGTGTTACGCGCACCCGCCGGCGTGAGGATCTGGACCGACGACTTCGCCAACGTGATCGCGACTTACCGCTGGAACTGATCGGAGGTACGACATGAACCGTAGCGAAGCGAAGCTCAGCGAAGAGGTGGCGGTGGCTACTGGGAGGGGAGCTAACAGGCAAGTGCCGACACCCCCTCCCCCACCGACCGACGCAGAGCTCGATACGTACATCCGGACTCGCTACGCGCTGCTGGGCATCGACATCTCGGTGCTGCCCGTATCCGACGCGGACGCGCCGATGGACCAGGAGCGCCTCCTGGCGAACGGGCGTCAGATCCTGCGCCAGGAGGTCACGGCCGCTAACTTCGTGATTGATCCGCAGTTCGTCCTGCCGATCACGTTCCCGCCTCAGTTCACGGCCTGGACCGAGGAGGCGTCGCGATGAGGGACACGAGGCTTTCGCGTCGAGGCGCCAGGACCGACGCGACGGACGCGGCCGGCCCCCCGCAGGACGAGCGGGTATCCCGTCGCTGGTTCCTCAACCGGATGGCCTGGGTCTCGTCCGCGGCCGCATCGGGCACGCTGCTGTCGGCGAAAGCGACGTTCGGGAGCGCGCCGGGCCGAGCGATCAACGAGCGAGCCTTCGCTGCGCCGATCGACCCGCAATCGGTTGGCGACCTCACCGAGCTGACGCTGTCCGAGGCGATGACGCTGATCCGGCGAGGCACGCTCACGCCGGCCGATCTCGTGAACGCGCACGTGGACCGCAGCCAAGCCTACGATCGCTTCTACCAGGCGTTCGCGGCCCGGCCGACACGCGCGGCGCTGCTCGCCCAGGCGGCGCGCACGCCGGCCTCCAATCCACGCGCGCCCTTGCGCGGCATCCCCCTGGTGCCGAAAGACAACTTCTACACAGCGGATCTCCTCACCGAGGGCGGCTCGCTGGTCTTCAAGGGTTTCCAGCCGACCTACGACGCAACCGTGGTCGCGCTAATGCGCGAGGCGGGCGGCCTCATCATCGGCAAGGCTCAGATGGGTAATCTCGCGGGCGGCCGCGCGAGCGTATACGGGACGGACACGCCCACCACGCGCAACGCCTGGACGCCGAACGACGTGCGGTACAGCCCCGCGGGGTCGTCGTCCGGGACCGGCACCGCCGTGGCTGCGCGCCTCGCGCTGGCGGGACTCGGCACACAGACCGGCGGCTCCGTCATGGGCCCGGGCACGGCGCAGGGGCTCACGTGCATCAAGCCGACGTTCGGCCGCGTCTCGCTGCACGGCGTGATCCCGCTGAGCTATACGCGCGACCACGTAGGGGCCATGGCGCGCAACGCGCTGGACGCGGCCATCCTGCTGCAAGTGATCGGGCAGCCGGATCCGTACGATCCTCGCACGCTCGGCCTGCCCCCGCCACCGGACTACGTTCAGGCCGCCTCGCCGGTCGGGGATAATCGCCCACGCCTGCGCTGGCCGACACGCGTCGGCGTCTGGCCCGGCTACCTGTCGACCGACAACCCGCGCCAGAACGAGCTGCGCACCAACTTTGTCGCCGAGCTGGAGCGCCTCGGCGCGGACATCGTACGGGAAGTAACTCTGCCGGATGAGTGGGAGGCGCTCACGTCCGAGCCGCTGGGCGGCTCGACCGGCGACCCGACCGCGTTCTTCATCGAGCACCTGCGCAAAGACGTGCGCAACTTCGCCGGCCGGCTGCCCCGCTTCCTGAACGGCATGCTGCAGAG
>JACQVC010000009.1 GCA_016209995.1 Gemmatimonadota bacterium | reverse complement strand
GCGCGCGCTCGCGCTCGTGGATTCCGTCGGCCCGCAGGCCGACTTCTACAAGGTCGGGCTTCAGCTCTTCGAGGCCGCGGGTCCCGCGATCGTGCACGCGCTGCTGGCCCGGGGAAAACGCGTGTTTCTCGATCTCAAGTTCCATGACATTCCCAGCACGGTGGGGGCCGCCGTGGACACCGCGGCGCAGCTCGGGGTAGAGTTTCTGACGGTTCACGTCGCGGGTGGTCCTACGATGTTGAGGGCGGCCCGCGAAGCGGCCCGCGGTCGGGTTCGCCTCCTGGGAGTGACCGCGTTAACGTCGTTGAGCGCAGGGGAGCTCGAGGAGATCTGGGACCGGCCTATCGATTCGATCGCGGCGGAGACGATTCGCCTCGGCCGCATCGCGCGCGAGGCCGGAATCGACGGTGTGGTGGCGTCCGTCCACGAGGCCGCCGAGCTCAAGCGGAGCTTTGGCGAAGAGTTCCTCGTCGTGACTCCCGGTATTCGTTTGCCGGGCGATGATTCGCATGACCAGCGGCGCACGGCGACGCCGGCGGCGGCGGCGCGAGCTGGCGTGGACGCTCTGGTCGTGGGACGGTCTGTGACCGCAGCGCCCGATCCCGTTGCGGCGCTCGCAAGGCTGCACCGCGAGCTGCGAGAGTCGGGCGTCCAGGTGTCATGAGCGTCCTGCTAGCGGCGTGCCTGATGGCGCTCCCGGCGCCGCCACCCGCACAGGTCCCGGATCTGGGAGCCACGGCGGCGGGCGTCGCCGTGATGTGGGCCCAGGTGGATGTCGGCGGCATCACGGAGCTGAGTGGCAGCGCCGGCATCCGGCTACAGATTCTGGACCAGCGCTACCTGCCCACGACGGCGCGCCGCGTGGCGGCCGCGTTGCGCGAGCTGTTCAGTGCTCGCCGCGTGGGGACGGCCCGCGTGATCCGAGCCGCCGAGGTCGGCGGTGAGCCGCGACAGGGATTCGCGGAGCTCGAGTGGATGCGCGCAGCGGCGAGCGGGCAGAGTCCCGAGCGCTTCATCGTCTTCGTGGGCTTTACTCTGGAAGAGATGGGCTGGCGGATCTCGGAGATCCGCGTTCTGCAGTAAACGGCGAGTTGACCGGCCGCCACAAGGCCCGGTCGGCCCGTGCGCGAGGATAACCACCGAATGGGCTTGCGCATCTACAACACGGTTACGCGGAGCCTCGAGCCTTTCGAGCCCCTCGCTCCTCCTCTCGTTCGCATGTACGGCTGCGGGCCGACCGTATACGACCACGCTCACATCGGAAACTTCCGGGCCTTCGTGTTCTACGATCTCGTGCACAGGTATCTGGCCGCGTCCGGCCACGCGGTCCGCTTCGTGATGAACCTCACGGACGTGGACGACCGAACCATCGCGGCGGCCGCCGCTCGTAACGTGCCGCTCGCGGCCCACACCGAGCCCTTCGTCCGTGCGTTCCTGGAAGACAGCGAAGCTCTCGGTATCGAGCCGGCGGATGCGTATCCCCGGGCGACCGCGTACATCCCGCAAATGATCGCGTTCGTCGAGCGGCTGCACGAGCGGGGGTTGGCGTACGTGGCCGATGACGGCTCGGTCTATTTCGCTATCTCGCGGTTCCCCGGCTACGGGAAGCTGTCGCGCATCGACCCCGACACGGTGCGCCCGGGCGCGCGGGTCGCGGTCGACCATTACGATAAGGAGGACGTGCGCGACTTCGCGTTGTGGAAGGCCGTCAAGCCACAGGATGTGGAGGCGGGCGCCGCCTGGAGCTCACCCTGGGGACTCGGTCGGCCGGGCTGGCACCTCGAGTGCTCGGTCATGAGCCTCACCGAGCTCGGCGACACGTTGGATCTACACCTGGGCGGCGAGGACCTCATCTTCCCTCATCACGAGGATGAGATCGCCCAGTCCGAAGGTGCGACCGGCAAGCCGTTCGTCCGCTACTGGCTGCACGTGAAGCACTTGATCGTGAATGACCAGAAGATGTCCAAGTCACTCGGCAACGTGCTCACCGTGCGGGATCTCCTCGAGCGGGGAATCGAGCCCGCCGCCATCCGCCATCAACTGCTCAGCGCCCACTACCGGCGGGAGCTGAACTTCACGCTCGAGGGACTCGACGCCTCGACCCGCGCGATACAGAGACTGCTCGACTTCCAGCAGCGACTGGAGAGGCTCGACCCCGCGGCGAGTGCCCCAGCCAGCGGCGTGGGTCGGGCGGCCCACCAGGCGCTCACGGACTTCCGCAACGCGCTGGACAACGACCTGAATACCGCCGAAGCGTTCGCGGCCCTCTTCGTCTTCGTCGCGGAGGCGAATGCCGCGCTCGATCGTGCCCAGGGATCGACGACACAGGAGGAGCGCACCGCCGCGCTGGAGGCCCTGAGCTGGATGGATCGAGTGCTCGGCCTCCTGGCCGTCGCCCGTCGCAGCCGCGACGTGGATGCGGCCACGCGCGACTGGCTCCTCGAGCGCATCGAGCAACGGGCGCGCGCACGCCAGCAGAGGGATTTCAAGACGGCTGACTCGATCCGCGATGAGTTGGCCCAACGAGGCTTCGTGCTCGAGGACCATGCGGGTGGTACGCGCTGGAAACGGGTCGGCGGGCCGGAGCGTGAGCAGGCTACCGACACCTCGCGCAGGTAGTTTTCGGCGACCGGCACACCCGTTTTCACGAACCCGCGCTGGCCGCCCGCGACGGCCGCTACCCGTTGGCCGGCCGTCGGTTGACACCCCTGGGAGGGTCCCATATACTATATGACTCCGTCGGCGCTGGCGTAGCTCAACCGGTAGAGCGG
>JACQVC010000108.1 GCA_016209995.1 Gemmatimonadota bacterium | reverse complement strand
CTTCGACGAGACGCCCGAGCAGGCGCAGCAGCTCGAGCTGGAGCAGCCCATTCTCTCGAGCCGGGAGCTTGAGAAGATCCGCCAGGTGTCGACGCGTGGCTTCCGGGCGGCGACGCTGCCTGCGCTCTTCGAGCCGGCGAAAGGCCAGGGCGCCCTCGCGGCGGCGCTCGAGTCGCTGACCCGCGCGTCGGCGGAGCGCGCGCGAGCCGGCGATACCTTCTTGATCATCAGCGACCGTGGCACCGATGCGGACCACGCGCCCATCCCGAGCTTGCTGGCGCTGGCGGCCGTCCACCATCACCTGATTCGCGAGGGGTTGCGTACGCGGGTGGGTCTGGTGGTCGAGACGGGAGAGGCACGCGAGGTCGTTCACTATGCGCTGCTCATCGGCTACGGCGCCGGCGCGATCCAGCCGTACCTCGGCTTCGAGACGTTGAGACACATCGCCGCCGAGGGCTTGCTGCCCGGACTCGACTACGAGGAAGCCGCGAAGCTCTACGTGAAGGCGATCAAGAAGGGCCTGCTCAAGATTTTCTCGAAGATGGGCATCTCGACGCTGCAGAGCTATCGGGGCGCCCAGATCTTCGAGGCCGTGGGCCTGAACCGCGAAGTGATCGACCGCTACTTCTGTGGCACGGCGTCGCGCGTAGGAGGCGTCGGCCTCGACGTGATCGAGCAGGAAGCCCGGCTGCGCCACGAGCGCGCCTATCCCTACGCTACGCAACCTGCCTTGCGCGGGGACAGGGAAAGTCCGCGGGCCGGCGCGACGGCGCCCGAGCTCGACATCGGAGGCCAGTATCAGTGGCGGGCTCAGGGTGAGCACCACATGTGGAACCCGGCTTCGGTATCGAAGCTCCAGCATGCAGTGCGGCAGGCTAGCTACGCCACGTACCGCGAGTTCTCCGAGATCTGCAACGACCAGAGCTGTCAGCTCGCTACGCTGCGCGGGTTGCTGACGTTCAGGCAGGGGAATCCGGTCCCGCTCGAGGAGGTCGAGCCCGCGAAGGACATTGTCACGCGGTTCTGTACGGGCGCGATGTCGTTCGGCTCGATCTCGAAGGAGGCGCACGAGAACCTGGCGATCGCGATGAACCGGATCGGTGGGAAGTCGAACACGGGCGAGGGCGGCGAAGACCCCGCGCGGTTCATCCCACTGCCCAACGGCGACAGCCGCTCGAGTGCGATCAAGCAGGTGGCGTCCGGGCGCTTCGGCGTGACGAGCGAGTACCTGGTCAGCGCGAGGGAAATGCAGATCAAGATGGCGCAGGGTTCGAAGCCCGGCGAGGGCGGGCAGCTCCCGGGTCACAAAGTGGACGAGGTCATCGCGCGCACGCGCCACTCGACGCCGGGCGTGACGCTGATCTCTCCGCCGCCGCACCACGACATCTACTCGATCGAGGACCTGGCGCAGCTCATCTTCGACCTGAAGAACGCGAATCCTCGGGCGCGCGTGAGCGTCAAGCTCGTCGCGGAGGTCGGGGTCGGCACCGTGGCCGCTGGGGTGAGCAAGGCGAAAGCCGATGGCGTGCTGATCAGCGGGCACGACGGCGGCACCGGCGCCTCACCGCTGACCTCGATCAAGCACGCGGGCATCCCGTGGTAGATCGGGCTCGCCGAGACGCAGCAGGTCCTGGTCCTCAACGATCTGCGCGGCCGCATTCGGGTGCAGGCGGACGGCCAGCTCAAGACGGTGCGCGACGTGTCGATCGCGGCGCTGCTCGGGGCCGAAGAGTACGGCTTCGCGACCGCGCCGCTCGTCGCGTCGGGCTGCCTGCTCATGCGCAAGTGCCATCTCAACACTTGTCCCGTGGGTATCGCGACGCAGGATCCGCGGCTGCGCCAGAAGTTCGCCGGGAAGCCCGAGCACGTCGTGAACTACTTCTTCTTCGTGGCCGAGGAGCTGCGCGAGATCATGGCGCAGCTGGGGTTCCGGCGAGTGGATGAGATGATCGGGCGCGTGGACATGCTCGAGATGCGCGCCGCGATCGATCACTGGAAGGCTCAAGGCGTCGACCTGTCGGCCATTCTCTACAAGCCGCAGCCGCGCCCGGGCGTCGCCGTGCACAACGTCGCGGCTCAGGATCACGGACTCGCGGGTGTGCTGGATCACGCGCTGATCGAGCTGGCCAGGCCCGCGTTGGAGGACGGCACGCCGGTCGATTTCGGCTTGCCGATCCGCAACTCGAACCGGACTACGGGCACGATGCTCGGAAGCGAAGTGACGCGGCGTTATGGAGGTCAGGGTCTGCCGGACAATACGATCCGGATCCGCTTCGAGGGCTCGGCCGGCCAGAGCTTCGGCGCGTTCCTGCCTCGCGGAATCACGCTGGTTCTCGAGGGCGATGCGAACGACTATACGGCCAAGGGTCTCTCCGGCGGCAAGGTCATCGTCTTCCCACCGAAGGAATCTACCTTCGCGCCGGAGGAAAACATCCTGGTCGGCAACACCGTTCTGTACGGGGCGACGAGCGGCGAGGCGTACTTCAGCGGCGTCGCGGGCGAGCGGTTCGCCGTGCGCATGAGCGGCGCGTCGACGGTGGTCGAGGGTGTGGGCGATCACGGCTGCGAGTACATGACCAAAGGCGTGGCGGTCGTGCTGGGGCCGACGGGACGGAACTTCGGGGCCGGCATGAGCGGTGGCGTGGCCTTCGTGCTCGACGGGGACGGCACGTTCTCCCAGCGCGTCAACACGGACATGGTGGAGCTGGAGGAAGTCGTGGACGAAGCGGACGTCCAGCTCCTCAGGGACCTCATCCAGAAGCACGCTCGCTACACGGGGAGCCCCAAGGCGAAGCGCATCCTGCGGAGCTGGCGCGCCAACCTCCGGCGCTTCGTCAAGATCATGCCCAGCGAGTACCGCCTTGCGCTCGAGAGGCTGAAGGAGAAGGCCGTCTCGGAGCGCGCCGCCAAGGAGCAGCTGGCCGTCTTCGCCGGTTCGAAGGTCGCGTAGTACTAACCCCCCCGCCGGATCATGGGTAAGGTCGACGGCTTCATTCAGATCAAGAGGCGTACGCCCGGTTACGAGCCGGTCGAGGACCGGCTCCAGCACTGGCGCGAGTTCGAGCGGGACCTGCCGGAAGAGGAGATCCGGCACCAGGGCGCCCGCTGTATGGACTGCGGCATCCCGTTCTGCAACTGGGGCTGTCCCCTCGGCAACATCATTCCCGATTGGAACGATCTCGTGTATCGCGGCCGCTGGAACGAGGCCATCACCTCTCTCCACGCCACGAACAACTTCCCTGAGGTCACGGGCCGCGTCTGCCCGGCGCCCTGCGAGGCGGCGTGCGTTCTGAACGTGAACGATAACGCGGTGACGATCCGTTTCATCGAGAAGGCCATCTCGGATCGCGCGTTCAGCGACGGTTGGGTGATGGCCGAGCCGCCGGCGGTACGGACGGGCAAGACGGTGGCGGTGGTGGGCTCCGGCCCGGCCGGCATGGCGGCGGCGCAACAGCTCAATCGCGCGGGACACACGGTCACCTTGTTCGAGAAGACGGACCGGATCGGCGGACTCCTGCGCTACGGGATTCCCGACTTCAAGCTTGAGAAGTCCATCGTCGATCGGCGGGCGGAGCAGTTCGTGCGTGAGGGCGTGATGATCGAGACCGGTGTCCACGTGGGCCGAGACTATCCCGTGGACCGCCTGATCGACCTCTTCGACGCCGTGCTGCTGTGCGGCGGGGCGGAGAAGCCGCGCGAATTGACGATCCCGGGGCACGATCTGAAGGACGTGCACTTCGCCATGGAGTATCTCACCCAGCAGAACCGTCGCGTGGCGGGCGAGGCGATCCCGTCGCAGGATAGTATGGTCGCGACGGGGAAGCACGTGGTGATTCTGGGCGGCGGCGACACCGGGTCCGACTGTCTGGGCACGGCGCACCGCCAGGGTGCCGCCGTCGTCTACCAGTTCGAGCTGCTTCCCAAGCCGCCCGACACCCCCTCGCCGGAGACGCCCTGGCCGCACTGGCCGCTCGTGCTGCGCACGTCCAGCTCGCAGGAAGAAGGCGGCCAGCGCGACTGGAGCGTGCTCACCAAGAAGCTGTCGGGCGATGCGCGGGGCCACGTGCAGAAGCTGCACGCCGTGCATGTCGAGATGGGGCCGCCGGATGCCTCCGGCCGTCCGACCATGCTCGAGGTACCGGGCAGCGAGTTCGAGATCGAATGCGATCTCGTACTGCTGGCCATGGGTTTCGTGCATCCGGTCCACGAGGGCATGATCGCTGACCTGGGCGTGAAGCTGAACGGGCGAGGGAACGTCGAGGTCGACGAGAACTACATGTCGAGTATCGCCGGCGTGTTCACCGCCGGCGACATGAGCCGCGGGCAGTCGCTGGTCGTGTGGGCGATCGCGGACGGCCGGAAAGCCGCAGCAGGTGTAGACCGCTACCTGGCGCGACGGTAACTTCCCTTGTCAAGATCAAGCGCACGCCTTCACGGCAGCGCCGGATCTCCCCAGGCGGGTCTCCTCAGGTTTTAGATGGCGGGGTCATGGCCGGAAAACTGAGTCCGAGTGCTCAGGTTCGCCTGGTAGCGGTCCACGAGCTCCTGGAGAAAGTGCAGCGCGCGCACGGCCTGGTCGAGCAGTTTGCCGCGGCCAAGGACAAGGCCGAGCAGCTGACCCCGCAGATCAAGCGTGCGTTCGCGAAGCTGAAGATGGCGTTCATGGGCGCCGGGCTCGACTCGATGTCGCAGCTCGCGGGGTCCATGGAGATCGCGTCGGGGCGAACCACGGCCCAGCGCACGAAGGCTCGCATCCTCCGGGAGGGCGTCGGCTCGATGCGGTTTCAGCTCGAGCTGGCGGAGCGCACGATCACCGCAGAGGACGCGGCGAAACAGCAGGAGAAGGCGGCGGAGAAGGAAAGAGAGAGGGAGTTGGCGCTGGCGCAGCAGAAGCGGATACAAAGGCTGAGGGAGAGGGAGAAGGAGAAGCTAGAGGAGAAGGCGGCTACGGCGGCGGCGATGGACGACCAGGAGGAGGGGGAGGACGGCGAGGACGAAGAGGAGGAGAAGCGGGTGGATACGGCCTGAGCCGGCGATCGTCTTGTCGACTCCGGCCGCCGCAATTCGCTGGCACTCGAGCAGCGGTTCGTCGCACAAGCCGCCGCAACGTCGTCAGTGCTTCGTTACCGCGCTTGTCCGCGGCGCAGCACGTGGCCGGCCCGCAGACCCGTGAAGTTGCCCGCATCCACCGCCAACGCACCGTTCACCATCACATAGTCGATCCCCGCCGCATACTGGTGCGGCTCCGCGAAGGTCGCGCGGTCGCTCACGGTTGCCGGATCGAAGATGACCAGGTCGGCGGCGAAGCCTTCGGCCACACGCCCGCGGTCGCTCAGGCCGAGACGCGCAGCCGGCAGCGACGTCATCTTGCGGACGGCGTCCTCGAGCGTGAGAACCTGCCGCTCGCGCGCGTAGTGACCGAGCACGCGCGGGAACGTGCCGTAGGCGCGCGGGTGCGGGTGTCCGTCGCCCGGCGTGCTGAGCCGCCCGTCGGATGCGATCATCGTCTGGGGGTGGCGCATGATCCGCTCGACGTCGTCCTCGTGGAGTACGTGGAAGCTGGCGCTCGCGCCGCCATTGCGGATGGCTTCGATGACGAGCTGCGCACCGGTTGCGGGAGTCGATGGCATTGCGCGCATGACCGCCCAATCGTGCAGCGTCTTGCCCTCCAGCTCCTTGTGCGACTCGAACCGCGAGAACTGCACTCGGCGCAGGTCGTTGCCGCCGCGATCGTTGATGATGTTGAAGATGATCCCTTCCACGATGCTGTCGCGTAGGGCAGCGTCGTTCAGGCGGTCCAGGAAGGCTCGCGTCCCACCGGCCATGGCCCACCCCGGGACCAGGATCCCGATGCCGGTGTGTGAGGCCGTGTACGGGTACTGGTCGGCCATGACGTCAGTGCCCGCGGCGCGCGCGGAATCGATCATCGCCAGTGTGCGCGTGCTCGAGCCCCACATCGCCGCACCTACGACCTTGTGGTGGGTGAGCACCACGGGGATCTCCGCGCGGCGGCCGATCTCGAGCGCTTCGCCCACACCGTCGAGCAGACCCAACCCCTCCTCGCGCAGATGGCTGGTATAAATTCCGCCGGAGTCGGCCGCGACCTCGACCAGCGCGACGACCTCATCGACGTTCGAATAGGCACCGGGCAGGTAGATCAGACCCGTGGACATCCCCCACGCGCCTTCGTGCATGGCCTGCGCCACCATGCTACGCATGCGCTCGAGCTCGGCCGCGGACGGCGCCCGGTTCTCCAGGCCCATGACCTCCTCGCGGATCGTGTTGTGACCGACGAGGAAGGCGACGTTGATGCCCACGCCGACGGCTTCCAGCGAATCGAGGTACGGCGCGAACGGCCACGGTCCACCGCCATCCGGACCTCCGACCGCGGTCGTCACGCCTTGGCGCGCGTGGCTCTGCGCCTCGGGGAGCTGGAAGAGCGGCTCGAGGTGCGCGTGCATGTCGATGAAGCCGGGAGAGACCACCTTGCCCTGCGCGTCGATGACGCGGGCGGCCGTCTCACGAGCCAGCGGCTCTTCTGATATCCTGACGATGCGGTCGCCGCGCACCGCGACGTCCGCCTGGACGCCCGGGGCGCCCGTGCCGTCCAGGACCAGACCGTTGACGATCAGCACGTCGTAGGGCCCCTGGTCGGCGGCGGGGGCGCAGGCCAGGAGCGACGCCACTGCGGCCGCGGCCGCCGCCGCGGCCAACGCGCTAAGGCGAGCAGGCGATCTCATGGTCTCCTCCCGAGATTCCCCAGGACTGTTCTGAGGAGCCGTCACTGGCGTCGCAAAGCGCGGGTGCCACGATATAGATACTCCGCTCGGCCGTCTTCCCCCATCACGAAGACGAGAGTCTGAGGCGGCCCGTCGGGACCCTCGCCCCGAAAGCGATGCTCGCCCAGGTTGACCAACGCCAGACGTGCCGTTCCCGTATTCACCGCCAGTTGGCCCCGTTCGATCACGACCTCGACAGCCTGATTGCCCTGACTGTACGTGCCCACGTACTTCCGCATTTCGACGTCGGTCAACGGCACTGGCGAGCCCCGTGCCTCATGCGCCGGGCCGAACGGCAGCAGCAGCTCGAGGGCCGCGTCTGCCGTCCTGGGCAGGCCGGACCCCGACCGGTTTCCGAGGATGATCACCGCCACGCGCTGGTCCGGCGCCATGCGAATGGTCGATCCGTAGCCGGCGCGCGACCCTCCGTGCTGGAGGATGCGGACACCACGCACCGTCCCGACGTTCAGGCCGTAGCCGTACCGGGCGCCGTCCTCTGACGGGGTCTCGATATGTGCTTCCGACAGCTTGGCGATGATGGCGGGCGCGATCACCTGCCTGCCGTCGAGCCGGCCGCCGTTCATGAAGGCTTGCACGAATCGCGCTAGATCGAGGACGTTCGAGAAAATCGACCCGGCGGGCCAGGTGGCTGTATTGTTCGCAGCCGGGCGAATGATCACGGGCCTGCCGTCCTGGCCCACCTCATGCCCCTGCGCCAGGGGATAGGTCATGGCTTCGGTCGGCCGTAGCGTAGTTCGCTCCATGTCCAGTGGCTTGAACAGCCGCTCGGCCAGCACATCCGCATATGGGCGCCCTGCGACGGCTTCCGCGAGAAAGCCGGCGATCCAGAAGCCGGGATTCGAGTAGGAGAAGACGCGCGCCGGGTCGGTAAAGAACATGTCCGGCTGCATGGCGCGCACGTTCTCGCCCAGCGCCTCCTCGTCGTGGCGCCCGAACATCGGCGCCTCGTCTCGCAAACCGGCGCTATGGGTGAGGAGTTGATGCGCCGTCACTCGAGCCAGCGTCGAATGCAGCCCGGGGATGTGGGCGCCAATGGGCTCGTCGAGTCGGAGCTTCCCCTCGACGGCCAGGCTCACGACCGCCGCGGCCGTGAACATCTTGGTCGTCGAGCCGAGTCGGAAGAGCATGTCGGGCGTCACCGGTGCGCCGGTCTCGACGTTCGCAACGCCGAACCCACGCGCGAGCACCACCTCGTCGCCCCGGACGATGGCTATCGCAGCGCCTGGCGTATTAGTGGCCTACAGCTCCTCGAGGGCGGTCCGCTCCAACGCCGCCACGTCGAGACCGGCCGACTGAGCCGTCGCGGTGGCGGCAAGGAACAGCGGGAACAGGCCGACGGCCACAATTGCGGATAGCCACTTCTGTCGCCGAAGAGACAGCCGTGTCCTCATCATGACTCGGCCTCCGGAAAGTGATGTCTCCATCCAGTGCAATCCTTCGTCACCCCTTCACCACATACAGTTCGCTCCCGCTGCGCTTGAACTGCTCGGCCTTTTCCCGCAGGCCGTGGACGACGGCCTGCGCGTCGTCGGCGATACCGTGCGTGGCGGCGTAGTCGCGCACGTCCTGCGTGATCTTCATCGAGCAGAACTTGGGGCCGCACATCGAGCAGAAGTGCGCGACCTTGGCGCCCGCAGCGGGGAGGGTCTCGTCGTGGAACTCGCGGGCGGTGTCGGGATCGAGCGAGAGGTTGAACTGGTCCTCCCAGCGGAACTCGAAGCGAGCCTGCGAGAGCGCGTCGTCCCACTCGCGGGCGCGCGCGTGACCCTTGGCCAGGTCGGCCGCGTGGGCCGCGATCTTGTAGGCGATCACGCCCTGCTTGACGTCGTCGTCCTTCGGGAGGCCGAGGTGCTCCTTCGGCGTGACGTAGCAGAGGAGGCTCGTGCCGAACCAGCCGATCACCGCGGCGCCGATCGCGCTCGTGATG
>JACQVC010000109.1 GCA_016209995.1 Gemmatimonadota bacterium | reverse complement strand
GCGTACCCCACGGCGGGTGCCCCGTGCTTCACCGCGTAGGGCACAATATCGTAGTCGGCATAGGTAATGCACTGATCGACTCGCGGCTCCTCGATGCACACCTCGAACGGCACCCGCTCGACGCCCAGATGCACGGCTTCCTTCAGGACGGACTTGGCCCCACGAGGCCCATAAAGGTGCAGCGGTTCCGTGCGCCCCTGGAGTCCGAGCGTACGCAGCAGGCCGACCACTCCGAGGAAATGGTCGGCGTGCATGTGCGTAAAGAAGATCGACTGCACATCGAATCCAGAGGCGTACCGCATCATCTGCCGCTGCGTGCCTTCCCCGCAGTCGAAGAGCATGAGATCGCCTTCCCGCTGGACGGCGATCCCGCTGACGTTGCGCCCGACTGTCGGCCGCGACGCGGCCGTACCCAGGAACGTGATACGGAGCATGTGCCTAAGCAGTTGGTCAGCGACCTGATCTCACCGCAGCGCCGCCCGGAACGTAGAGCGGGCTGAGCGCAGCGGCAACGAGACAGGGGCTCGGAAGCATGGCGCGATCACGCGACGTCAGAATATCCCTTTCGGTGCCGCCCCGGCTTAAGTTAGGTTAGCAGATCCGGTGGCGGCATGGCGTCATCCTTCCGCACAGTCGAAATAGCTCCCAGGCGAGAGCTTCAGCAGGGGGATCCCGGGCCGCAGCCGTCGGGCCCGGCCAGCGACCTGCTCGACCGAGGGGAGGCTCAAACGGTGAACGGATCACGAGCTCTCGCGGGGGCCATCGTGCTCGCATCGCTCCTGCCGCTCGAGGCATGCTTCGGGCGGGGATCCAATGCGATCGATTCCTTCACCGAGCGGCAACGTGAAGAGATCAACGTGGTCGTCGAGAATCAGAACTTCTATGACGCCACGATTTACGCGATCGGTGAAGGGTCCGGCCGCTCGCGGCTTGGCCAGGTGGGCAGCAACACGAGCAAGAGCTTCGAGCTGCCAGGGCGGCCCCGTAGCGTACGCTTCGAGATCCGGCTGCAGGCGGCGAACCCCTTCACGACCTATGCCGTCACGGTGAATCCAGGAGAGACGCTGCGCCTCACCGTAGCCGCGGACGTCGCGATGTCTACCATAGCTCGCTGACCTTCAGCCACCAGGATCCTCCCGCGGTCCTCGACCGGACCCCAGCGCTTCCACACCCACATGAACCGTGACGAGATGCTCGGGAGAATGCGGGACGCTCCCGGCTTCTGGGATTTCCTGGTCATCGGGGGAGGAGCGACGGGACTCGGCGTGGTCGTGGACGCTGCGTCTCGTGGCTACCGGGCCCTCTTGCTCGAGCAGAGCGACTTCGCGAAGGGGACGTCCAGTCGCAGCACGAAGCTGGTCCATGGCGGCGTGCGCTATCTCAGGCAGGGCAACATCTCACTCGTGGCGGAGGCATTGCACGAGCGCGGCTTGCTGATGCGCAATGCCCCCCACCTGGTGCGCAACCTGTCGTTCGTGGTCCCGAACTACTCGTGGTGGGAGGGACCGTTCTACGGAATCGGGCTCAAGCTCTACGATGTGCTGGCGGGTAAGCTGGGCCTGGGGCCTTCCCGTCACCTCTCGCGCGAAGAGACGCTGGAACGCATCCCGACCCTCGAGCCGGACGGCCTGATCGGTGGCGTCATCTATCACGACGCCCAGTTCGACGATGCGCGCCTGGCCGTGAATCTGGCTCAGACGGCCGCCGAGCTCGGCGCCACCCTGGTCACGTACGCGAAGGTCATCGACCTGCTCAAGGCGCACGGCGTCGTGCACGGGGTCATGGCCCGCAACATGGAGACAGGCGAGGAAGTCGAGGTCCACGCGCGCGTGGTCGTGAACGCAACCGGCGCGTTTTGCGATGCGATTCGTCAGCTCGACGACGCGGAAGCGGTCAGTATCGTCGCCCCGAGCCAGGGAGTCCACCTCGTGCTGGACAGGTCGTTCCTGCCGGGCAGCAGCGCGATCATGGTTCCCCACACGGATGATGGACGCGTGCTCTTCGCGGTCCCCTGGCACGAGCGCGTGATCGTGGGTACGACGGACACGCCGATCGAGGAGCTTTCGCTCGAGCCTCTCCCGCTGGCGGAGGAGATCGATTTCCTTCTGACGCACACCGCCCGCTACCTGACCCGCGACCCGACGCCTTCGGATGTCCTCAGCGTTTTCGCGGGCGTGAGACCCCTGGTGCGTCAGGAAGCTGGCAAGGATACGGCGTCGCTGTCCCGCGACCACACGCTGATCATTTCGCCGTCCGGCCTGGTCACGATTACGGGCGGCAAGTGGACGACCTATCGCAAGATGGCCGAGGACACCGTGAACGCGGCCGCGCTCGTCGCCGGCCTCGACGAGCGGGATTGTGTCACGCACCAGCTCAGAATCCACGGCTGGCTGAAAGGCGCCCCGGGCGAGGCGGCGTGGGAGGTCTACGGCTCGGACGGGCCGGATCTGGAGCGCCTGGCTACCGAACGTCCGGAGTTGCGCGAGCTTGTGCATCCGCGCCTGCCCTATCGGGCCAACGAGGTCGTATGGGGCGTGCGGCACGAAATGGCCAGAACGGTCGAGGACGTGCTCGCTCGCAGAACGCGTGCGCTCCTCCTCGATGCCCGGGCGAGCATCGAGGCCGCACCCTCGGTCGCGCGGCTCATGGCACGTGAGATGGGGCGTGACCGGCAGTGGGAGGAGGCGCAAATAGCGGATTACCGGCGGCTCGCGCGAGGTTATTTGTTGGATGCGTAGCCGCTACCGGTCGTCCGCAACTCTCGACGAAAGTGGGAGGTAGGCGTGCCGCAGGATTCCGCGGCGAAGCTCGTCCGCATCGCACGCGAGCTCAGCCGGCAGGTTGGCTCGCTCGAGTTCCTCCCTCCGATCCGCCACGTTTACAACCCGTTGGAATACGCCTGGAAGCCCCATCGACTCTACCTGGAGCTGTACGGAAAATCGCCTAAGGAGATCGTTCTCGTGGGGATGAATCCGGGTCCATGGGGGATGGCTCAGACCGGAATACCTTTCGGGGATGTCGAGATGGTGCGGGGCTGGCTGGGCATCGAGGCGGAAGTGGGAAAGCCCCCGGGGGAGCACCCGAAACGCCGAATTCGCGGGTTCGCCTGTCCCCGTCGTGAGGTGAGCGGCACCCGGTTTTGGGGGTGGGCGCAACGGCAGTTCGGCACGGCGGAGCGCTTCTTCGCGCGCTTCTTCGTTCATAACTACTGTCCCCTGCTCTTCCTGGACGCGCAGGGCCGCAACCTGACACCCGAGCGTCTGCGCACCGGCGAGAGGGAATTCTTGTTCGACGCCTGCGACCGTGCCCTGCGGCGAATGACCGACCTTATGCGCCCTCGCTTCGTGATCGGCGTCGGCCGCTTCGCCGAACGACGCGCGCTCGAGGCGCTCGCATCCGCGGCGGTCATGGTTGGCCGCATCCCGCACCCCAGCCCCGCCAACCCGTCAGCGAATCGCGGCTGGGAGGATCAGGTGGCCCGGGAGCTCAGTCGGCTGGGGATACTCGACTAGCGTCCCGCCCGGATCCGGTCCGCCTCCGCTTCGTCCGCCGCCAGCGTTCCGGTGGTCACCTCGAGAACAATGCGATCCGCGTCGTAGATGTCGTCGAGCGCTTCCAGGATGGCGCGGGCATCGACGGCCACCGCGCGCGGGCGATCGACCAGGTAGATGTAGTCGCCCGACAGACTCTCAATGTTGCCGTCGAAGATGAGCCCGACCAGCTGGAGATCCCGGTTCACCACGGGCGAACCCGAGTTGCCGCCGATGATGTCCGCGGTCGACGCGAAATTCAGCGGCGTAGACCGGTCGAAGCTTGCCGGAGGGCTGAGCCAGCGCTGCGGCAGCGCCCACTCCTCGCGCGCGTCGAATGATGCGTAGCGATCGTACAGGCCGTGGAACGTGGTCTTGTACGGCGCGATCGTGCCGTTGTACTCGTAGCCGCTGACCACCCCGTCAGCGAGGCGCAACGAAAAGGTGGCATCCGGCGGCACGGCCGTACCGTAGATCTCGAAGCGCGCCCTTCCCAGCAGTGCAGCCGTCTCATCCTCCTCGGGCGAGATCCGCGACAAGGCCTGTTGGAAGGCGCTGAAACGCGGTAAGTAACCGGTGACCACGCGCAGGCCCGCATCGCTCATCGTCAGGGTGTTCGCCACTAAGGCCGCCGCCGTTCGCGCCGAATCGACCAGAACCGAATTGGCACGCACGACGGCTGCCGCGACCTCCGCCGATCGCCCTTGCAACACGGCCTGCGCGATGTCGCTGTCCCGGCCGTAGTTCTGCACGAAGTCCTCGAAGCGGGCTTGTATCAGCGCTTCGTCCAACGCGGCCGGTATGTCGCCCACGCTGACAAGCTCCGCGCGCAGACCTTCGAGCACGGGCTCGGGAGCACCGCGCTGGCGGAGCGTCAAGAGCTGATAGGCCAGCAAGGCACGGCGCAGTGTTGCCGACTCGAAGTCCGGGTTGGTCATGGCCAGGAACGACGCGAAGGCCGGCACCACGCTCCGTTTCTCGACCTGCAACTCGGCCAGGCGGTCGATGAGGTCCCCGTACTGCTCGCGCAGCTCCGGCCTGCCTGCGATGGCTTCGCGGAACTGGCGCTCGGAATCGCGACGGCGGGCCATGATCACCGGATCGTGCAGTCCGGCCACGATGCCGGCGTACGCCTTCTCCGAGTTCGAGAGACTGAAGATGTCGTTACGGATGTCCTCCGCCTGCTCGTGACCGGGGTTCTCGCGGAGGAACTCGCGCAGGACGGCAAGGCGGGATCGAATGAACTGCAGGAGCATGCGATCCTGGACCTCCCGGCGGAAGTCGAGCTGGGCAACCGTCTGTAAGCGGCTGGTCGAGCCCGGGTTCCCGATGACGAAGACGACATCGTTTTCCGCGACGCCTGTGGGGCTCCACGGAAAATACTCCGCCGTCTCCAGTGGAGTCCCATCCTGGTCGTAAACACGGAAGACGGAGAAATCCAGGTTGTAACGCGGATAGGTGAAGTTGTCCGGATCGCCCCCGAAGAAACCGATCTGCAGCTCCGGAGCCGCGACCAGACGGACATCCGGATGGCGCCGGAAGACGTAGGCCGAGTACCGGCCGCCGTTGTAAAGCGAAATCATCTCGACGACAATCCCCGCGTCGTCCCCTCCATGCTCGCGCGCGATGCGCTCCTCGATGGACTCGAGGATCGAATCACGTTTTTCCGCCCGAGATTCCTGGGGTGTTCCGGCCAGGGCCCGGTCGACCTCGTCCGTCACATCCACGAGATCGATGAGCTGGTCGGCGTAGAACTCGTCTACTCGGCGCTCTTCCGCCAGGCTCCGCGCGTAGAATCCCTCGTCCAGCAGCCTTTCTCCCGCGCGAGTCACCTCGGTCACGCTCTCGCGGCCGCAGTGGTGGTTGGTGAGGACCAGGCCGTGGGGCGAGACGAACGACGCTGAGCAGGAAGGAATGCGCAACGCACCGAGCCGTGCCTGGCGAAACCAGTTCTGATCGGGCGCGAAGCCGTACGTCTCGCGGAGGTACTCGACGGGTGGGAACTCGAACGTCCACATCTTGCCGTTGTCGAAGCGTCCGGCACGCACCGTGTCCAGAAGGACTCCGCCCGGCGCGACGGCGACGCCCTCGCTGGGGGCTGCCGTCGTGCGGGCTGCCGCGACAGCGGTTGGAGCCGCAGGTGCAGGCGCTCCGCCTCCGCTCTGCGCCGCCGTCCCGGCACAGGCCGCCACGGTCAGCGAAAGGGCCAGCAGCCACAGCGCATCGCCCGCGCACAAGTCGTCCCGTCGCTCGTTACGCATGCAACCTCCTGCAGCAGAAGGGCTGTCCCGCCGATCAGCCGGACAGGGCAGCCGCAATGTCGGGGAGCGCATTCTCCAGGACGTCCCGCGTAATGATGAGCGGGGGGGCCAGGCGCAGCACCCGGCCGTGAGTCTCCTTGGCCAGGATGCCGCGGGCCATGAGGGCCTCGCAGAAACGGCGAGCGTGACCCGAGGCTTCCCGGATGACGACGCCGATGAGCAAACCCTTGCCTCGAACCGACTCCACGTGCGGCGACTCGATCTCCCGGAGTCGGTCCAGGAACCAGCACCCCAGCCTGTCCGCGCAGGCGGGCAGATCCTCCTCCAGGACCACCTTCAACGCCGCCCGTCCGATCGCGGACGCCAGCGGGTTTCCGCCGAACGTCGAGCCGTGGTCGCCGGGCTGGAACACGTCCATGTACTCGCGGTCCGCAAGCACGGCGGAGACCGGATAGAGGCCGCCGCCGAGCGCCTTGCCCAGCAGCAACACGTCGGGGCGCACGCCGTCCCATTCCCAGGCGAACATCCGGCCGGTACGGCCAAGCCCGGTCTGCACCTCGTCCGCAATCAGCGGCACGTTGTGCGCCCGGCAGATCTCGGCGGCTTGGGCCAGGTACCCGGGAGGCGGCACCACGACCCCACCCTCTCCCTGGATCGGCTCGACGAGGAAGCCCACCGTGTGCTCCGTCATGGCCTGCGCGAGCGCCTCCGTGTTCCCGTAGGGGATCAGCCGGAACCCGGGCGTGAACGGCCCGAACCCGCGGCGGTACTGGGCGTCGGAGGAGAAGCTGATGACCGTGGTCGTACGGCCGTGGAAGTTGCCCTCGCAGGCGATGATCTCGGCGCGGTCCGCCGGCACTCCCTTCCGCTCGTACCCCCACTTGCGCGCCAGCTTGATCGCCGTCTCGACGGCTTCCGCGCCCGAGTTCATGGGAAGGGCCTTTTCGAAGCCGGCCACCTCGCAGAGCTCGCGCAGGAACGGGCCCATTTGGTCGTTATGGAAGGCACGCGACGTCAGCGTGAGGCGCCGCAGCTGAGCCTGCGCCGCCGCTACGATCACCGGGTGGAGATGCCCCTGGTTGAGGGCCGAATCCCCACTCAGCATGTCGAGGTAGCGCTTCCCCTCCACATCCCACACCCACACGCCCTCGCCCCGCTCGAG
>JACQVC010000113.1 GCA_016209995.1 Gemmatimonadota bacterium | reverse complement strand
GCGCGTGCTCACGGCGCTGGCCGTGTGGACGCACTACCTGCGGCTGCTCCTGTTCCCGCTCGACCTGTCATCGGATTACTCACCGGCCGTGCTGCATCCAGTGCGCTCGTTCCCCGGTGCCGCCCTGGGTACCGCGGTGCTGTTCGGGCTGGTAGTCGCGGTCCTCGCCCTGCGCCGGAGCGCGCCCCTCGTATCCCTGGGCATCGCCTGGTTTCTCCTGACCATCTTCCCCGTCTCGAATCTCGTGGTGCCCGTCGGCATCCTCCTCGCCGAGCGGACGCTCTATCTGCCGTCGCTGGGCGTCGCGTTCGTGATCGCTCTGGTTCCGGATGCGCTGCGTGCGGTCCCCCCGCATCGCATCCGCGTCGTTCTGGCTACAGCCTGCTTGATCGCGCTCGCGTTTCTCGCTCGCACGGTTACGCGCAACCCCGTGTGGCGCGATACGGACGCGATGTACGCGACTCTCATCGAAGACCACCCGGAATCCTATCGGGCGCTCTGGGCGCTGGCTGGCAGCCTGGAGGTGCAGGGCCGCCCGGACCTGGCCTGGCGCGCCTTCCGCGAGGCGCTCGATCTGGCACCCGATGACTATGGACTGCTCGTGGATGCGGGGCGGTTTCTGGGACAGAATGCGCGCTGGCAGGAGTCGGAGGCGCTGCTGCGCCACGCGATCGCGGTGCGGCCCGAGCTGGCGCGAGCCTACCGCACGCTGTCCATCCAGCTGGTTCGGCGAGGGCAGCTCGAGGCCGGCGTCGAGACCGCGCTGACCGGGCTCGCCCGCGCCCGCCGCACCAGCGAGCTGTGGAGCGCGCTCGGGGTGGCTCACGCTACGGCTGAAGACTTCGCGGCCGCTGTGCGCGCGCAGGAGACTGCGGTCGCCCTCGACGGCAGGGTTGCCGCCGAATGGCTGCGCCTGGCCGAGTATCGGGACGCCCTGGGGGATGCCGAGGGCGCCGGCCGCGCCCGCAGGCAGGCGGAGGCGCTGGGCGCAAGGCCCGGGGCGGCGGATCCGACGTGAGCCACGCGATCCCGGGAGCCGTTCGCTCCATTTTCTCCCAGCGACGCCCCGCGCTGATCGCGGTCGCGGCCCTGGCCGGGCTGCTTTACGCGAACTCGATCGGCAACCGCTTCGCGTATGACGACACGGACATCATCCTGGACAACGAGGCAATCCACTCGCTTTCCACGCTCCCCGCCGCCGTGGCCCGCCCTTACTGGCCGGAGTTCGGTCGTGAGCTCGGACTCTGGCGCCCCTTGACGACCGCGGCGCTCGGACTCGAGTGGGCGCTCTGGGGCGAGCGTCCCGCGGGTTTCCACGTCGTGAACATGCTCCTGCACGCGTCCGCGTCCGTGCTCGTGCTCGTGTTTCTGGCTGAGCTGCTCCCGCTGGCCGGCGCCGTGGCGGGCGCGATCGTCTTCGCGGCGCATCCCGTGCACGTCGAGGCCGTGGCGAATATCGTGGGGATCGCCGAGCTGCTGGCTGCGATCTTCTTCCTCGCGGCCTGCACGCTCTTCCTCCGTCGGCGCACAGCCCTGACGCCCGCGACCATCGCCGCCATCACGGCGCTCTACGCCGCCGCCTGCTTCACCAAAGAGAGCGCGATCACGCTGCCGGCCGTGCTGCTCCTCCTGGATGCAGCCGGGGGAGAAATGGACTGGCGGCAGCCCCTGCCGTACGTGAAGAAGCGACTGGTCCTGTTCGTCGCGCTGGCGGCAGTCGCCGCGGCCCTGCTGGCCGGGCGAGCGCTCGTCCTCGGTAGCATTGCGCGCCCGTTCGCTCCCCTGGGCGCCGATGTGCTGGAAGGTGCGAACCGCTTCTGGACGGTCGTCTCCGTCTGGCCCCAATACGTGCGGCTGCTCTTCTTTCCCGCTGACCTCTCGGCCGATTACGCGCCCCTCGTGATCCCGGTGGTCTTCGGCCCGACACTCGAGGTGGTTCTCGGTTTGTTCGAGGCGGCCGTCTTCCTGGCCCTTGTGTACCTGACCTGGCGTGCCGAGCCGCCGGCGCCTGCGGTCTCCAGGCCAACGCAACTGGGGAATGGGTTAGCGTCGCCGTCACAGCGTACCCTCGCGGTCGGCGTCCTGTGGTTTGTACTGACGATCCTCCCCGTCTCGAACGTCTTCTTCCTTTCCGGCGTCCTCCTGGCCGAGCGCACTCTGTATCTCCCGTCCGTTGGCTTCTGTCTCGCTGTCGGCTGGCTGGGCATACAGGTCTACCGGAGCGTGCCGGCCCTCGCTGCCGGGGCGCTGGCAGCGGCCGTCGTCGCTCTGGGCTTCCGCACCATCACGCGCAACCCGACCTGGTATGACACCGCGAGCGTCATGGAGACCCTGATCGCCGAGCACCCGGAATCCGGACGGGCTCAGTGGATTCTGGGGACGTACTACATGGAGCTTGACCGGATCGACGAAGGAAAGGCTGCGTACGGCCGTGCCCTCAACATCCTCGGGTACCACTACCCCCTCCTCATCGATGTGGGCCGCGACCTGCTCAACGCCGGCCAGGACGACGAGGCGGAACGGCTGCTGAGCGACGCCTGGGCTCAGTGGCCCGAGCTGGCCCGCGCCCCCTTTCTGCTCACCGTCCTCTATACGCGGCAGGGGCGGTGGCAGGAGGCGCGCTCTGCCGCCGTCGCTGCGGTCGCCGCCGACTCCACCGACGGCGTGGCCCACCACCTCCTGGCCACCACGTATGCCGCGCTGGGCAGCACCAACCGGGCGATCGATCACAGGCGCCTCGCCATCCGCCACGGCGAGGGCGAGCACTGGCAGCAATGGTACTGGCTGGCCGAGCTGCTCCTACAGACCGGCCGCAACGACGATGCTGCGGCAGCCCTGGATTCGGCGTCTGTACGGGCTGACACCGACGATGCCAGGCGTGCCATTCAGGGGCTGACCCGTCAAGTTTCGGCCCCCCCAGCCGTTCCGTAAATTTGCCATATATTTGCAGAATCCAAGAGCCAGACCTGCCTCCAGACGTCGGCGGGAAGGCGTTTAGGTATGCCTTAAGCGCTTACCGAACAGAGAATTGGACCGAATCACCCCAAAAGTGGAACCGCTCTTGCGACTAAGGGCCTGCGGTCCGAAGTACCCCAGTCGGGGTCCCCACGCGAACACCGTTCGCGTGGGGTGAAGGTGGCAGGTTACCCATGAGGAAAGGAGTCTCTGGTATGATGCAGGACAGGAAGGGCTTCACGCTGATCGAGCTGTTGATCGTGGTCGTGATTATCGGCATTCTGGCCGCCATCGCGATCCCGAAGTTCTCGGCCACTCGTGAGAAGGCGTATTACTCGACGCTGAAGTCGGATCTCAAGAACCTGGCGACGCAGCAAGAGATCTACTACGCGGACGGGAACTACACCTACTCGTCGAGCGTGACGAACCTCGGGTTCTCGTCGTCCGACGGCGTGAACCTCGGGACCATCACCGCCACAACCAGCGGTTGGTCGGTCACGAGTACGCACTCCGGTCTCGGCACCGGTCACGGCTGCGCGATCTACTACGGCAGCGCGACCGCTCCGACGGTTCCGGGTGGTTCGGCAGTTTCCCAGGCCGGCGTAGTCGAGTGCGACGTCTAAGCAGCTGACCCTCCTACAGGGGGCTGCTCGCCCTCGTGGAGCGTGGCCCGTGTGCACACCGGGCCACGCTCCTTGGTTTGAGGGGCCGGCGGCACGAGAAACTCACGAGGCATTCCGATGCGCAGGGAACGCGGGTTCACACTGATCGAGCTGCTGATCGTGATGGTGGTGCTCGGGATCCTTGCGGTCATCGCGATCCCCAAGCTCAACGTCACGCGCGAGCGCTCGTATCTCGCGGCGACGAAATCGGATCTGAAGAACCTGGCGTCGCAGCAGGAGACGTATTATACGGGGACCTACTCCTACAGCTCGGTTTTGAGTGCCCTGAATGTCACCGCAACCGAAGGCGTGACGATCACGATCAACGAGTCCACCACCTCCGGCTGGGCGGCCACGGCCACGCATCAGGGAGTCGCAGGTGAGCAGTGCGGGATCTTTTACGGGAGTGCGAGCGCGGCCGGTGGATCGCCCGCGACCGTCGCGGGGCGCGTGGAGTGCACGAAGTAGCCAACAGCGGCTCAGAGGATCAGTCCGGCAAGGCCAGATCTAGTTACGGATAGTGGCACAATCTGTGCGACCATGCACCTGAACCTCTGAGCCTGTGAACCTCTGATTCCTCCCACTGTCCCCTTCCGCCTCCACGCTGCATCTTAGTCGTACCATGTCCACTACCGAACCCGGGCACGCGGTGAGGTCGCGGACGACGATACGCCGGGACCTCTTCGTCTCGCTGGCGATCCTTTTCGCGGCGGCGGTGCTGTTCGCCACCGTCGGGCTTCTGGTTGTGCTGCCGATTCTGGAGAGTCCTCGTGAGGCGATCGGGTATATCCTGGTCCTACTCATCGGGGATCTGGCCGTCCTCTTCTCCTTTGGTCGTTCACTTCTGGATCGCACGGTGCTGCGACCCATTGACGCGATGGTGCAGGATACGGAGCGTATTGCGGAAGGCGATTACGCCCACCGCGTCGGCCCGGCGCCGAGCCGGGAGTTCGGCCGCCTGGCCGCGAGCGTGAACGCGATGGCCGAGCGCTTGATTCGTGACCAGGCGCTTCTGGCTGAGAACGTTCGTTCGCTCAGCGAGACGAACCGCGAGCTCACCGAGGCAAGAGACCAGATCGTGAGGGCGGAGAAGCTGGCGTCCGTCGGTCGCTTGGCTGCCGGGATCGCCCATGAGATCGGCAACCCTTTGGGCGCCGTGATCGGCTACGTCGACGTGGCCAAGTCCCGGGCGCGGCGCGACGGCGCTGAAACCGAGCTACTCACCTCGATCGCGCACGAGGCCGGCCGCATCGACCGCATCGTGCGCGGACTGCTGGACTTCGCCCGCCCCCGCGATGCGCAGCCCCGGCTCGTGCAGGTGTGCGACCTCATCCGCAGCAGCCGCGCGCTCCTCGAGGACCAGGGCAAGCTCGAGGGAATCGAGATCCGCGAGGAGTTCGCGGATTCGCCTCCCTGGGTGCGCGCGGATCCGCATCAGCTCGAGCAAGTCCTGGTCAACCTGATGCTCAATGCCGTCGATGCGCTGGAAGGCACGCCGGAGCCGCGCATCGTTCTACATGCGTCGGCAACGCTGCACAAGCAGACCTGGGTGCCGTTTCGCCGTCAGGACGACCCGCCGGGCGTGGACTACTCGCATCGGCGCCGCTTTCACTTCCGCACCGAGTTCCCGCGTGAGGATCCGTTCCCCGAAGGAGCGCGCATCGTGAAGCTCGTCGTGGCCGACAACGGTCCCGGCATCCCGAAGGATCTGCTCGATCGTATCTTCGAGCCGTTCCTGACGACCAAGGAGCCGGGCAAGGGGACCGGCCTCGGATTAGCCGTGTGCGCCGGGCTCGTGGACGGCATGGGCGGTACGATTCGTGTGCGCTCGGCGGGGAAGGACGGCACCTCGTTCACGATCCTGCTGCCGGCCGCCGACGCAGAACAGGGTGAGACCGCCTCGCCATCAGAGTCGCCCGCTGCGGACACAACCGTCGCCCGAGGAGTCCGATGAGGATCCTGGTCATCGACGACGATCCCGGCCAGCGCAAGACCGTCGGCCTCATCCTGGGTGATGCCGGCTATGCCGTGAGTGCCGCGGCGCAGGCGGACGAGGGTCTGCGCAAGGCGCTGACGGAAAAACCGGACATCATTCTCTGTGACGTGCGTATGCCCGGCACCGATGGCATGACCTTCCTCGAGCGCTACCGGGCTGAAGGTGGTGAGGCGCTCGTCGTCATGACAACGGCGTACGGCAGCACGGACCTCGCGATTGCCGCCATGAAGCGGGGCGCGTACGACTATCTGCCCAAGCCCTTCGGCGCCGACGTGTTGCTGCTCACCGTGCAGAAAGCCGTCGAGCGCGAGGCGCTGCGCCGCGAGGTGGGGCGACTCCGCCAGGAGGTCAGCGCCGATCGCCGCTACGGCGAGATCATCGCGCGGTCGCCCGCGATGATGACGGCGCTCGAGACCGCGGCGACGGT
>JACQVC010000103.1 GCA_016209995.1 Gemmatimonadota bacterium | reverse complement strand
CTCCATCCCGGGCTGGCCGAGATAGTTGAGCACCATCGAGCGCGCCGCTTGGGTGAACGTGATCATCGGTCCTATCCTCCAGGAGCGTTCATGGCCGACCCAGCAGCCAGAACGGTCTCATCGTGTCATGCAAGTCATACCCCCGTTTGCATCATAACCGAGCCGGGGGGTGACTACAAGCGGGGTAGCGACGGTTTGATCCTCTCGCAGTCATCGGCTTGGGCAGGGGCATCTCCGTTTCGAGCGAGCCCCGGACGGTCGCAGCCTCGCTTCGGTTGCTCCTACTGTAGCCGCCGCCTAGCTTTGCCGGTTTCCAGGCCCTGGCCTCTACCCACGCAACATTCGTTGCGTGGGGACCCCTGGGGCGGGTGGGATAGTTGGTACGGGGGGCTAACGCGAAGCGGAAGAAAACGGGGACGCGGGATGGCGGAGACCAAGGAAACCACGGTGATGGGGAAGCTCGTATCGCTGGCGAAGCGACGGGGCTTCGTGTACCAGTCGTCCGAGATTTATGGCGGCACGGGCTCCGTCTGGGACTACGGTCCGCTGGGCGTCGAGCTGAAGCGCAACCTGCGCGAGCGGTGGTGGCGGGCCATGGTCCACCAGCGCGACGACATCGAGGGGCTGGATGCCGCGATCCTGATGCACCCGCGCGTGTGGGAGGCCAGCGGCCACGTGGCTGGCTTCACGGATCCGTTGGTCGAGTGCCGCAACTGCCACCGGCGCTTCCGGGCCGATGCCCCGGAGCTGGCCGGCGGCCAGTGCCCGGTGTGCGGGTCGCGGGATTCGTTTACCGAGCCGCGCATGTTCAACCTCATGTTTCGCACTTTCATGGGTCCGGTCGAGGATGAGGCCGCGACCGTGTACCTGCGCCCGGAGACCGCGCAGGGGATCTACGTGAACTTCCTCAACGTGTTCAACGCCTCGCGCCAGAAGATCCCGTTCGGCATCGCGCAGATCGGCAAAGCGTTTCGCAACGAGATCACGCCCGGGAACTTCATCTTTCGCACGCGTGAGTTCGAGCAGGCGGAGATGCAGTACTTCGTCGAGCCTGGCACGGACGAACAATGGCTAGAGTACTGGAAGGACCAGCGCATGACATGGGTGCGCGACCTGGGGATCCGGGCCGAAAACCTGCGCTTCCACGAGCACACCCAGGAGGAGCTGGCTCATTACGCGAAGCGCGCCTACGACATCCAGTACCGCTTTGAGTTCGGGTGGCAGGAGTTCGAGGGGATCCACAACCGCACGGACTTCGATCTCTCGCGTCACCAGGAGTACTCGGGCAAGAAGCTGGAGTATTTCGACCAGGCGAGCCAGCGCCGCTACGTCCCTTACATCATCGAGACGTCCGCGGGCATCGACCGGACCTTGCTCGTGGTGCTGGCCGACGCGTACCACGAGGAGGACGTCGAGGGCGAGACCCGCGTGGTTCTGCGCTTGAACCCGGCGCTCGCGCCGATCAAGGCGGCTGTGTTCCCGCTGGTGCGCAAGGACGGCATGCCCGAGATCGCGGAGAAGATTCACGCGACGCTTCGCGCCGCAGCCCTCCCCTCCTTCTACGACGATGGTGGCTCGATCGGCCGGCGCTACCGGCGGCAGGATGAGGCGGGCACGCCCTGGTGCGTGACCGTGGATGGCCAGTCCACGCAGGATGGGACGGTCACGATTCGCGACCGGGACTCGCTGAGCCAGATCCGCGTGCCGGCCGAACGCATCGTCGCGTGGGTGACGGAGCAAGCGACGAAGCCGTATGCGCCCCTTCCCGCCATCCCTTAACAGGAGCAATCCTTGTCCACCAAGTCGCAAGTCTTCACGTCGCGCACCGGCATGATGCTGGCCATGCTCGGCATGGCCGTGGGCACAGGCAACATCTGGCGCTTCCCGCGCATCGCCGCGACGAACGGCGGCGGCACCTTCCTCATCGCCTGGATCGTCTTCCTGTTCGCGTGGTCCATGCCGCTGCTGATCCTCGAGATGGCCATGGGGAAGGGTACTCGTTTCGGGCCGGTGGGCGCGTTCGTGAAGACGATCGGACCACGGTTCGGGTGGATGGGCGCGTGGGTCGCCTGGTGCGCGACCGCGATCATGTTCTACTACAGCGTGGTCATGGGCTGGACGGTGCGCTACTTCGTGGGAACGGTGACGGGCGAGGTCACGCGGGCGGTGCCGGCCGAGTTCTGGGAGAGCTTCGCGGCTTCGCCCGCGTCGGTGGTGACTCACGTGATCTCGGTGGCGCTGGGCGTGTTCGTGGTGGCGCGCGGCGTGCGTGGGATCGAGACAGCCGCACGCTTTCTGATGCCCACGCTCCTGGCACTGGTGATCATACTCGCGATCCGCGCGGTCACGCTACCGGGCGCGGGCGCGGGGCTGGCGTTCCTGTTCACACCGAACCTGTCCGAGCTGGCTAACTACCGCATCTGGCTCGAGGCGCTGACGCAAAACGCCTGGGATACCGGGGCAGGCTGGGGCCTCGCCCTCACCTACGCGGTCTATATGCGCGCGAACGAGGACACCGCGCTCAATGGGTTCGTTCTACCGATCGGCAACAACTGTGTGTCCTTGATGGCCGGGATCATGGTCCTGTGTACGGTGTTCTCGATCATGCCGGATGCCACGCAGCAAATCGTGGGCGCGGGCAACGAGGGCTTGACCTTCATCTGGGTGCCGCAGCTCTTCGCGCGCATTCCCGCCGGCCGTTTCTTGATGGCCCTATTCTTCCTCGCGCTCGTTTTCGCCGCCTGGACGAGCCTGATCTCGATGATCGAGCTGGCGACCCGTGTACTCGAGGATTCGGGTGTCGCGCGCGCTCGCGCACTCGTCATCGTCGGAGCCGCCGGTCTCTTGTGCGGCCTGCCCAGCGCGCTGAGCATGACCTTCTTCCAGAACCAGGACTTCGTCTGGGGCGTCGGGCTCATGCTCTCGGGCTTGCTCTTCGCGGTCGGTGTTCTGAGGTACGGCGTGACCGAGTGGCGGGAGCGATTCATCAACACGGAGTACTCGGACATCCGCGTCGGGCGCTGGTGGGACTGGGCCATACGCCTGGTCGTCGCGGAGGCCAGCGTGCTCATCGTGTGGTGGTTGTGGCAGGTGCGCGGCGATGGGCTGGCGGCGATGCTCAGCCCGTTCCGCACGTTCAACATCGGCACCGTGCTCGTGCAGTGGGCGGTCGTGCTCGCGGTGCTGCTGGCACTGAACCGCTGGATGGTGGGCCGGCTCCGGAAAGAGGTCACTCCGGGGACGGTTCCGGCAGGACACATGCCGCCTTCGATTCCGTGACGTGGCTCGGAAGCGTCGCCGGCGCGGCGCCGAGGCGTGGAGCTTCGCTGAGTTCGAGGCCGCGGCGAGGCGGATGTACGAGACGATACCCCGGGAGTATCTGAGGGGGATCGACGGGCTCACGATCGAGCGCGACCCGCGACCTCACCCCACCCTGGCGGACATCTACACGCTGGGCGAGTGCCTCACGGAAAGCTACCCCTCGGATTGGGGAGGACCCGAGACCACGCGCTCTCGCGTCGTTCTCTACTACGGATCCTTTCAGCGGCTCGCCGAGCTGGACCCTGGCTTCGCGTGGGAGGACGAGATCTGGGAGACGCTCACCCACGAGCTGCGGCACCACCTGGAATCGCTCGCTTCCGAGGATCAGCTCGAGGAAGAGGACTTCGCCGCGGATGAGAGTTATGCCCGCTTCGAGGGCGAGCCGTTCGACCCGTGGTACTACCGTTACGGGGAACCGGCGGGGCCGGGCGTCTGGCGAGTCGAACACGACTTCTACCTCGAGCTGCCCTGGCGGGATGCGGACTTTGCGCGCGCGTCCGCTATCGAGTTCGAGTGGCGGGAGCAGCGCTACCGGATTCCACGTCCCGAGCGACTCGGCGATGTGCATTTCGTGCTGGTCCAGGGCATCGACGTGGAGCACGATGGTGCGCTCGAGCTAGTGCTCGTGCGCCGCCGCGGTTGGCGCGACTCGCTCGGTCGGCTCCTGCAGGGCGACGAGCCCGAGGTCCTGGAATCGGAAGCGGAAGCCGAGGTCGTTGTGGACGATCACGCGGACGCGTGACGGGCCAGAGGTGCTGCGGTCATTCCGGCGGACCCCGGATCGGAGTCCGGGGCAGGCGCCGGAATCCAGAGCGGCTGCCGGAACCGACTAGATTCCCGCTTGCGCGGGAATGACGAAACCCGTGAGTGACGGAATGAAAGTGCATGGCCATCCATGACCGCTACGCCCGCCGCACGCCGTTCGAGCTGGCGTTTGCGGGGGAGCTCGCGGAAGCGCATTTCCCGCGGATCCGGGAGCAGGTCGAGGCTCGCGGCCTCGAGGCTGCGGACCCCGTGTCACTGCTTCAGCTGCCCGCCGCGGCCGAGGTACTGGACGAGATCATGGAGCCGCCGGCGAGTCCGGCCGTCCTGGAGCCGTACGGCTCGCTCCTCTACCACGCGTATCAGTTCTGGCGCCACGAGCAGCCGCTCTTCCTTCTCAGCACGGACGTGGCGCGCTGGCTCGTGGACGCTGCGCCCGAGCTGTCCGACTGGACGCTCGCGCTCGCAGCCTCCGCCGGCTACGTCCAGCTGCCCCAGCACCTGTTCTGGGCCCGCGCGGTCGAGGGTGGACCCGCGGAATCGATCGACGGATTCTTCTGGAGCCGGGTCGGCGCCACGGGGATCGCCGGTCTCCTGGTGCTGGGTCTGCGCACGGATCGTCTCGGTGTAAGCGCGGTGCCGCTCGGCCCGCTGAGGTTGGATGAGCTGCGCGAGCTGGCCGGCGCGTCCGCGCGGGAACCAGGGCGCGACTTCGAGAGCACGCTGCCCGGCGGTGAGCTGGAGCGGCTCTACTCCGTAGATACGATGGGTGAGGCGATCAAGCTGGTGGCGCGCACTCTCTGGTACATGAAAGTTTACCCCCAGGCCGTAACGCGCGAGCCGCCGGCAGAGGCTACGCCCGGCGAGCCGAGCGCGAGTCGGTTGGCCTTCTCGCGCGTCTCGCTGATCCAGGGGTTATGACAAGAAAACGAGCGGTGAGGAACGAGAGACGGACCCGCACGGCCGGTCGCGAATCGCAGCAGGCGCGACGCGCGCGCGCGCCGAAAGTCTTCGAGCTGCTCGCGGGCGCCCACCCGGACGCCCAGTGCGCGCTCACGCACAAGAACCCCTACCAGCTGATTGTTGCCGTGATCCTCTCCGCTCAGTGCACGGATGAACGGGTGAACCAGGTCACGCCCTCGCTCTTTCGGCGCTATCCGACGGTCGCTGACCTGGCCGCTGCGAATCAGCAGGAGCTCGAGGAGCTGATCCGTCCGACGGGGTTCTTCCGCAACAAGACGAAATCGCTCCTGGGGATGGCCGGTGCTGTGATGGAGCGGCACGACGGCCGCATCCCGAACACGATGGAGGAGCTGATCCAACTCCCCGGAGTCGGCCGCAAGACCGCCAACGTGATCCTCGGCGTCGCGTTCGGGAAGAACGAGGGCGTGGTCGTGGATACCCACGTCCATCGGCTCGCGCGCCGCCTCGCGTTCACGAAGCACGATGACCCCGCGAAGATCGAGCAGGACCTCATGGAGCTGTTCCCGCGCGAGCGCTGGACGGACCTGGGTCACCTCCTGATCTTCCACGGCCGCCGCGTCTGCAACGCGCGCAAGCCCCGTTGCGCTGAGTGCGTCGTTTCGCGCCTGTGCCCGTCGTCGTCGGTGTAACGCGCGCGCGGGAGGGCGGACGTTGAGCGAGGCGATTCCCCGGACGATGCCCCAGCCCGTGCTGGTCGAGCCGGGACGCATCGAGGAGCGCGACGACGCTGATCCGGCACCGGGTCGGGGCGAGCTGCTCGTGCGCGTCGAGGCAGCGCTCACCTGCGGCACCGACGTGAAGACGTTCCGGCGCGGGCACCCGCGCATCCCGCTACCGGCGCCGTTCGGGCACGAGATGGCGGGCACCGTCGTCGCCGTGGGTAAGGACGTCGTAGCGCTGCAGGAAGGCGATGCCCTGGCCTGCGTCCCCACCGCACCCTGCGGCGAGTGCACGGCCTGCCGGCGGGGCCGGGAAAACCTGTGCGCCGTTGCGATCGAGGAGATGCGATTTGGCGCGTTCTCACCGTATGTGCTTTTGCCGGACCGCATCGTGCGCAGGAGCGTCTTCGCGCGGCCGGCCACCATGAGCGCGACCACGGCAGCCGCGCTCGAGCCACTGGCCTGCGTGGTCCACGGTGCCTCGCGCATTCCGCTGGTAGGTGCTCGCAGTGTGCTGATCCTCGGTGATGGCCCCATCGCGCTTCTGTTCCTGCAGCT
>JACQVC010000101.1 GCA_016209995.1 Gemmatimonadota bacterium | reverse complement strand
GTAGAGCGGCGAGCGTTCGATGTAGCGGTCCGGCTGCTCGAACGGCAGGCCCTGGATCCGGGCCTGGGTGGCAAAGTAGCGCTGATAGAATGGCCCCTTGAGCGAGAGCCGGAACACCAGATTGGTGACCGGGACGATAGCGGCCGCCGCCTTGAACGGGTGCTGGTCACGCAACACGGAGTGCAACGTGATGAACCCGCCGTGACTCCAACCCATCATGCCCACGCGGCTGGGATCGACGTGGGGCAGGTTGCTCACCAGCCAGTCGTAGGCCGTCATGACGTCGTCGACTTCGTACCCGCCGTAGTCGATGGCGTGGTGGAACTCCTTGCCGTAGCCGGTGCTGCCGCGGTACTCGGGCGCGATGATCACGTAGCCGCGCTCGACGGCCTCACGCACGAACGGCCACATGGTCTCGCCCCAGTTGCCGTGCACGCCGCCGTGCACCCAGATCATGGCCGCGTGCCCGCGGGGTCCGCGCTTCTGCAGCGGCTGGAAGACGTAGGCCGGCACGTCGATGTCGCCAATGCGGCTGCGGTACTTGATCTTCTGGAAGTCGACGACGCCCGCGCTCTTCGCGCGATAGATGCTGTCCGTCCGCGCCTTGCCGCGAATGGCCTCGTCGTAGTCCGAGACCGGATGGTCCTCCCACTCGTCGCTCACGTAGAGCTGCGCCGCACGTTCCTGGTCCATCTGAACCGTCCGGCGCGGCGGCTGTTGCTGCTGCGCCGTGGCATCGGCGGTGATGAGGGGCACTACCGCGAGGGCAACCAGGCCCAGCAACAGCCGGGCGCGGGACAAGCTGCAGATGTCGGTCATATCAGCACTTCCTTCAAGGGGATGGTGAATCAACCGTTCGATGAGGATCTGGAGCTACGGGTGTGGTGTCAAGGAGCGACGGGGACGCGACCAAAGTGGCTTGTCCGCTCCACGATTTGGCCGAGTTCGAGCGGACGTTTATCTTGTGGGTATCCTGACACCCGACCGGAGGCTCCCATGCGCTGCGATCGCTCGATCCTGCTCCTCCCGACGCTACTGCTCCTTCTCCTTCCCGTAGCCGCCGCTGCTCAGAGCACGCCGCCCGGCTTCAAGGAGGAGTTTCTCGACCAGTTCAACGCTTCGGCCGAGAAGCTGGTGGCGCTCGCGAACGCGATGCCGGCGGAGAAGATGACCTGGCGTCCGATGGAGGGAGTGTATTCTGTGGCCCAGGCGTACATGCACATCGCTCGCTATAACTACGCCTATCCTGAGGAGTCGCTGGGCGTTCCCGCCCCGATGGGCAAGGCGTACGACCGCTGGGAGGCCGAGGCCACCGAGAAGGACGACGTAGTGCGGATCCTCGCGGCCTCGCTGGACCATGTTCGGCACATCGCCCAGCGGATGTCCGCCGCCGACCTGGAGAAGACAACCACGCTGTATGGGCGTCAGGTCGGCCAGTGGTCGGTGCTCTTCCAGCTGCTCACCCACATGAACGAGCACCTCGGGCAGTCCATCGCCTATGCGCGGATGAATCACGTGGTGCCGCCCTGGTCTCGCTGAAAGGCGCAGCGTTCTTGTACGGGGTGACGAAGGCGTTGACTGCGGGGGCGCAGCCGTGAGGCGCGGCGCGGCGTTACGGCTGTCCATCGCGCTGGCCCTGGCGGCCTGCGGCCGCGCACCCGGCGCTCCCGGCGCGGCGGACATCGTATTCCATGGCGCCACGGTCATCACCATGGATGAGGAGCTTCCCACGGCTGACGCCGTTGCCATCGCGGGCGAGCACATTGTGGGGGTCGGCTCGCTGGCCGATCTGCGGTCGCTGGTCGGTCCGGAGACACAGCTTGTGGACGTCTCGGGAACGACGATCATCCCCGGGATCAATGAAACCCATATCCACGTCCGCGACCTGGGCTTCGAGCAGCGGACGGCGGTGAACCTTCAGCCCGCGCGTAATGTTGCCGATGTGCAACGGCTGCTGCGGGAGCGCCTGGCCGAACTGGAGCGCGAGGGTCGGCTGGGCGGCTGGCGCTACCCCCCCACGGGTCAGGTGGGTCCATGGCTGTTCGGACTGGCGTGGACGCAGGACCGCCTCGAGGAGAGGCGCATGGCGGACCGGCGCGAGCTGGACGCCGTCTCCCGCGACGTGCCCATCTCCCTGGACCGCATCTACAACGGCATCGCCGTGAACACGCGAGTGTTCGAGCTGCTGGGCATCGACTTCGACAACCCGGCCACGTACCCGGACTGGTTTCGCCGCGATCCGCCGGACTTCGAGGCCGGCGACATCATCTTCCGCGATCCGGACACG
The DNA here is from genome assembly GCA_016209995.1 of Gemmatimonadota bacterium. Classification (GTDB taxonomy): domain Bacteria; phylum Gemmatimonadota; class Gemmatimonadetes; order Longimicrobiales; family Gaopeijiaceae; genus JACQVC01. The sequence goes on along the minus strand of JACQVC010000101.1, from coordinate 1,779 downwards.
GGGCTCCCCAACGGCGTCTTCATGGGCACGAAGGCGCCGCTGCTGGTCGCGCCGGTCATCCCCGAGAAGACGTTCGAGCAGACTGTGGAGAGCCTGGTGTTGGGTCTCGAGTACCTGGCATCGCTAGGCATCACCGCCGTGGTGGAGGCGGGCAGCCGCATGGGCGAAGTCACTCGCCAGTACCAGGCGGCGTACACCGCCGGGCGGCTCCCCATCCGTGCGGTACTCTACGACGGCTGGTACCGCAGCGGCGACCCGGACGGCATCGGCGACCCGGCGCGGATCCGTGAGCGCCTGGGCGCCCTGGGCTTCAACAACCTGGGCGACCACCGTTTCCGCGTCCGCGGGGCCAAGTCCTCGGAGGACGGTGGGCTCGGCGCGCGGAGCGCCACGGTCTCCGCGCCGTACTTGCCGGTGCCCGGTGATCCTCTGGGCGCGCGGAATCGCGGGATGCTCCGCGAGCCGGACCTGGCCCGGCGCAGCGAGCAGCTCCGCGTCCTAGCCGAGTTCGGCTGGGAGCTGCATGTCCATGCCATCGGCGACGTCGCGATCCGCCGCGTGGTGGACATCTACAAGGTCCTGATGGACAGTATTCATGCGGTGCGGCCCGACGCGGATCTGCGCTGGAGCATCATCCACGCGTACCTGCCGGACGAGCCTGGGACCTCCGTGATCCGTGACCTGGCCGACTACGGGATCATCGCCGCCATCAATCCGGCGAATCTTTACTACGAGGGCGATTCCTTCGTGCGCAACGTCGGGCCGGAGCGCATGACGCGGCACACGCCATTCCGCACCTTCCTGGAAGCCGGCATCCGCATGGCGTCGGGGTCCGACTACCCGAACAACTCGCCGGACCCGTGGGCCGGCATCTACGCGATGATGACAAGGGAAATCGAGACCTCGGGCGAGGTACACGGACCCGAGCAGCGGATCCCGTTCCTGGATGCGCTGCGCACCTTTACCCTCAACGGCGCGTACCTGACCTACGACGAAGACGTGCGCGGCTCACTCGAGCCCGGCAAGCTCGCAGACCTGGTCGTGGTGGACGCGAACCTGCTAGAGGGCGCGCCAGCCGAGATCCTGGAGATGGCGTCGCGCGTCCTCGTGACGATGGTAGGCGGTGAGATCGTGTACCGGAGGCCGGATTCGGAGTTCTAACGCCTCTGGGTTTCACCTCCGCGGCAATGTCCAGAGGGAGTGGGAGCGACCTTCACGCTTGAGATAGCAGCCATGGCGGCACAGGTGGCGAAGAAGCGCTGACCGCCTCACTCGAGCGTTACAGTCTCAGGTTCGGCGCCGTCTGGAACGCCGCGCAGGAAGTTGAGGCTCTCGTCCGTGAACGCACGGTGCTGCTCAACACACGAATACCACGCGCGGTTGAGCCTGAACATGTCAAGGGCACGTTCCTCCGCTTCCCGGAGTAGGTAAGCGTGTTCGCGGGATCCACGATTGGTAGCCGCACCGTAAATAGCGTCACCGGCATGATGTTTGATTTGGGATGAGCTCGTAGGCAACCTTGCCAGCGCGAAGCGCGAGGACAACCTGCTCACTCGTAAACGGCCCACCACCCGCAAGGACGTCGTTCGCCAGCCGATACGCCACATCGTCCGGCACATTCCCTATGACCGACCAAACCGGTATTTCTGGCTTGAAATGAGGACTCCCAAACACCTGAAAGCGCAGGTTGGATAGCCTCCTCGTGAGGGGCCACAGCCCCCTGCCAATGCTCACGCCAGAACTGTTAGGCGGGCGGGCGCTCTGCGGTCAGTTGCTTCC
>JACQVC010000102.1 GCA_016209995.1 Gemmatimonadota bacterium | reverse complement strand
GCGGGCGTGGACGCCATGCGCGCGGTCAAGCGCGCCCTCGATCCCGGCTGGAAGCTCGCGCCCGGGGTGCTGTTTGCGAAGCCATGAGCTCGTTGCTCATGGCTTCGTCGACAGCCAGTCGTCGCGGAAGGCGCGCTGCGCGTCGCTCGGCAATCGGCCGGCGCGCTCGGCCGGCACGACTTCGAGCGTGGGGTCCTCCGCCAGCGTGAGCCTGCCGCTCACCCGCTCGCCGCGCCGCTCGAAGACGATGGGAACGGTGTCGCCGGGCCTGAGGCGCCGCAGCACGCCGTCGACTTCTCGAGCCGATGGGGTCGAGACGCCCTCGAGGCTGACGATCTCGTCGTCCTGGTCCAGGCCGGCGCGGTGAATCGGCGACCCGAAGGGCGCCGGTCCGCCCAGGCGCGCGCCGCGTCGGCCGGCGGCGAACCGGACGTCGCCCAGCCAGGCCCGCCCAGGGCTCCCCCGGCGGAGCAGCAGCCCCGCGCGGTCGAGCAGGCCCGCGTAGTCGGCCACCTCGCGTCCCTCGACGAAGCGATCGAAGAAGGCGTCGGCGAACGCACGGTCGCCCGACACGTCCGCCAGGCGATCGCGCGCGTCGCGTAACGTGTACGGGACCGCGACCAGGCCTTCGACAGGGGACGAGGGGCGCCCGTACCGCTGCCACATGAGGCGCATGTAATCGTCGAGCGACGCGCGGCCGCCGGTGAGATCGCGCAGCGACAGGTCCAGCGCGAGACCGAGCGCGGCGCCCCATGTGTAGTAGGAAATGTAGAGATTCTCCCAGTTGGTGCGATCCACCCACCGCGCCGCGTCCACGAACGGCGCGAGCCGGCTCATCTCGACCGCGCTGTGGAACTGGCGCCCGGGGCTCCGGGTCACGGTGTCGATCGTGCGCCCGAGTTCGGCCGCCGTCTGCTCGAGCGTCGCCAGCCCGGCACGGCGCATCAGCAGCGTCTCGTAGTAGCTGGTGACCCCCTCGGCCAGCCACAGCTCGCCCGACATGTTCGCCTCTTCGAAATCGAAGGGCTCGAGCGACCGGGGACGGATCCGCTCGACGTTCCACCCGTGGAAGAACTCGTGCGCGACGGTGCCCAGCAACGAGGCGCGCTGGCCGGGGTTGCGGAGCGCGCCGCTCGAGGTCAGCACGGAGCTGTTGCGGTGCTCCATCCCGTCGCCGCTCGCATAGGGCAGGTAGTCGGCGAGAAACGTGAAATGGCCCACGTCGTACCCGGGGAACTCGCCGAAGACGACGCCGGCCTCACGCACGATCCGGACGATGTCGTCGACAAGCGCGTCGGCGTCGCGCTCACTTCCATCGTGATGCAGCGCCAGCCGGATGGTGGCCTCGCGGCGCGCCGGAGACACCGCCCGCCCCTCCGGGAGCGACACGGTGGCCGTGCGCCACGTGAAGTCGCTGAACTCGACCGGGCTGTCCATCAGGTACTGGAGGTTTGCCGCCGTGAAGGTCAGCGGATCGCCCGTCGGCCGCAGCTGCGTTGCCACCTTCCAGTCGGTGCCCGCCGGCCGTTCGAAGGTGATCCGCGCGGGGCGGTCTTCCATGCCGCGGGCCCACACGAGCGTCGCCGGCATGTTCATGTGCGCGTGCGTCGTGTCAATCGCCAGAGACGTCCCGTCCACCTGGTCCCCGTAGACCTTGTAGCGCACACGCACCGTCCCCCCGTGCCCCGACACGGTCCACCGGTGCGGAGCGGGACGGTCGAGTGACAGCATCCGCCCCCGGCCGTCCACCGCGTGCACGTCGAACACGTTGCGCGCGAACTCGTGCAGGGCGTAGCGGCCGGGCGACGAGCGGCTCATGCGGATCTCGAGCGGCGCCGCACCGACGTCGGCAAAAACCACCTCGATCTGGGCGTATCGATGCTGAGGTTCGGGAAAGGAGACCAGGTAGACGACCGGGGCCAGCGCTGGCGCCTGGGCAGCCAGCGCGGACACCGCCAGCGCCAGCACCAGCGCCAGCACGCTCTGCCGGCGTCGGCGCTCGCCGAAAGACGTGCGGGCGCTAGGCGCGGTCCGTGTCGCCACCCGTTACCGCCTGAACGATCTGCTTCACGAAGTCGGCTTCGGGCAGGGCACCGAGCACCTCGGCCCGCACGTCGCCGCTCGTCGAGATCGCCACGGTCTTGGGCACGCCCGTCACCTGGTGCCGGCTCACGAGATCGGGAAACTCGGTGGCTTCCACGCAGTACGCCGTGATGAACGGACTCTCGACAGCCATTCGATTCGCAAGGCTCACGGCCCTGGGACAATGGGGTCAAGTCGGCGTCGTGAACACCTGCAGCTCGATCGGCTCAGCCACCTGCGCGACGAGCGCCCGACTTTCGGCGCTGAGCCCCGAGTCTCCGTGCGAGGCCACCTGAATCGCGTCGACGAGCGACGCCGCTTCGTAGCCGAGCGGCGCGCCCAGAAAGCGGATGCGGGTGTCGCGGCCTGTCTCGAGCACGATGGCGGGCGCGCGATCCACTCCGTAGGCGGCAGCCCGCTCCTTGTCGAGCACGACGTTGAGCTCCTCGAGCGTCAGATTCCTGCTGAGGGCGACGATCTCGTCGAGCACCTGCCGCGCCGGCAGGCACATGTCACAGCCGATCGACTGGGTGAAGAACACGAGCTTCACCGGGTTGGGAAGCGAGGCGAGCAGTGTGGCAACCGCCTGGGCGTCGGACTGGGAAGATTGAGCCATCGAGAAAGCCTTCAGGCACTACTTGAACAAGTCATCGAACGCCTTGCGGGCGTCATTGGGCGCTGGCGATCCGGTCTCGCGCTCGACCGTGACGCGCGGGCCGAAGAATTCGCACGTGTTCCGGACATCCTTGGGCGACACCCGCGCCCGAATGGGCTCGGTGCATTCGAACCGGGCGCTCGTGTCGAAATGGACGCACTGCGCACAACTGTGCAGATCGGCGCCGCACCGCTTGCAGCGCTCCTCACCGGGCTGCGTGAGGAGGTTGCCGCAGCGCGAGCAGCGAACCACCTGGCGGAAACCGGGCATGTTCGGCGTCCTGGGACCGATCCGCGGCTCTTTCGGCCCCGGAGCGGGCGCCGACTTCGGCTTGTCGCCGCGCGCCTCGTCCTGATAGCCACGCTGGCGGTATTTTCTGTCAGACATTATTGGTCCGTGGGGCCCCTGCCCCCACGAAGCGCGGCGATGTTTGGATGGCGGGGACCCCGTACCCCGCCAGGCGGATTCGCGCGCGGGGCCCCCACGGCCCCACCGCGCTCACCGCACGCCCCGGCCACCCCGCGCCGCGCCGCGCGAGTGGTCCGTGGGGCCCCTGCCCCCCGCCTGCGCCCCGCGCGAGTGATGCGTCAGTTGTCAGTTATCAGGCGCTCGCGATTGGCCGATACTGAGAATTGAGCGCTGACCGCCGATAAACCCAAGTTTATACGCCAATTGACTCATGCGAAAGCCTCAACACACGGTCCTCCGGCGCGCGCGGCTCGTCGCTCCCGCGCTCGCTGGAGCGTTCGTCCTGCTGACGGCCGCCGGCACGGCACAGGGCATACGGCCGATGACGGCGGTCGACCTCATCAACATCCCTCGCGTCATCGACCCGCAGCTCAGCGCCGACGGCCGCCAGATTGCCTTCACGTTCCTCGAGTCCGACTGGAAGCTGGGCCGGCGCGTGCCGCAGGTCTGGCGGGTCGACGCCGACGGCACCTCGCTCAGGCAGTTGACCTCGTCGGAGGGCGGCGCCTCCACGGCCCGCTGGTCGCCTAGTGGATCGACGCTGGCCGTCCTCGCCCAGGCCGGCGGGCGGATGCAGATTCACCTGCTGGCTGCCGACGGCGGCGAACCGAAGCCGCTCTCGGATCATCCGACCACGCCGTCCTCGCCGACCTGGGCGCCGGACGGCCGCGCGCTGTACTTCCTGGCGCCCGACGCGCCCACTCCCGACCAGCTCGAGCGAGAACGGGTGCGAGACGACGTCTTCGCATTCGACGAGACCTTCAGCCAGGTGCATCTCTGGCGTGTGGCGGTCGACGATGGACGCGAGACGCGCCTGACAAGCGGCGACTACAGCGTGCTCGGCTTCAGCGTCGCGCCAGACGGCCGGCGTCTCGTCATCAACCGCGCCCCCTCCCCGCAGCCCGACGATGCGGCGCTGAGCGAGGTGTGGATCATCGACGCGGACGGCAGAAACCCTGTGCAGGTCACCGACAACCGCACCCGCGAAGCCGAGAGCTCCCTCGCGCCGGACAACTCGCAGCTGCTCTTCCTCGCGGAGGTCAACGCCGCGTTCGAGTCCTACTACCAGTCGAACGTCTTTCTGGTGCCCGCGACGGGCGGCCCGCCGCGGCTCGTGCTGCCTGACTTTCCCCACGAGGTGGTGCGCGCCTCCTGGGCCCCCGACAGCCGCGCCATCCTCATCGTCGCGAACATGGGCGTCCACAGTGAGATCTTCCGGGTCGATCTCGCGACCGCCACCGCCACGCAGCTGACCGACGGACGTCACGCGATCGAGCAGTGGAGCGTCGCGGGCGGCGGGCGCCAGATCTTTCTCGTGGACGAGCCGACCAGGTTCGGCGATGTCTGGACCCTGGCGCCCGATCCCGGCGCGCGGCCGGTGCGCGTGACGGGAATCTACGACTACCTGGCTCGCGACTTCTCGCTGCCGCGCCAGCAGACGATTCACTGGAAGGGCGACGACGGGGTCACGATCGAAGGCATTCTGCATTATCCGCTCGACTACCGGCCGGAGCAGCGCTACCCGCTGGTCGTGCAGGTGCACGGGGGTCCCACCGAATCGGACCGGTACAGCTTCGGGCCCTTCATCTGGCGCAACTACCAGCAGTTGTTGACGGCCAGGGGCTACGCCGTGCTCTGGCCGAACCACCGGGGCAGCACCGGATACGGCAATGTGTTTCTCCGCGACATGGTGGGCGGCTACTTCCGCCACGCGCATCTCGACGTGCTCGCGGGCGTCGACGCAGTCGTCGCGATGGGGGTGGCCGATCCCGATCGGCTGGCGGTGATGGGCTGGAGCGCGGGCGGCCACATGACGAACAAGCTGATTACGGTCACCGACCGGTTCAAGGCCGCTTCCTCAGGCGCCGGAGCCGCCAACTGGATCTCGATGTACGCGCAGACCGACGTCCGGACCGATCGCGACCTCTGGTTCGGCGGGTCGCCGTGGCAACGCGACTCGGTGATCGATCGCTACTGGGAGCACTCGCCGCTGAAGGACGTGGCGTCGGCCCGCACGCCGACGCTGTTCTTCGTCGGCCAGAACGACCCGCGGGTCCCGCTGTCGCAGTCGATCGAGATGTTCCGGGCGCTCCGGAGCCACGGTGTGCCGACGCATCTGTACGTGGCGCCCCGGGAAGGACACGCCTGGGGCGAGCTGCGCCATCAGCTGTTCAAGATGAACGCCGAGATGGAATGGTTCGAACGCTATACCTCGGGACGCGCGTACGCGTGGGAGCCGGCGCCGCAATCGTAGGACCGCCGACGACGCCCCGCTGGACCGGCGGTTACGGATCGTGCTCGAGCAGGCGCAGCAGGTACTGGCCGTAGCTCGAGTTGCGCATCGGGTCGGCGAGCGCCCGGAGCTGCCCCGCGTCGATATAGCCCAGCCGAAACGCGATTTCCTCCAGGCAGGCGATGACGAGTCCTTGACGCTCCTCGATGCTCTGCACGAAGTTGGAGGCGTGGAGCAGCGCCTCGCAGGTGCCGGTGTCGAGCCAGGCGATTCCTCGGCCCAGGCGCACGACGTGCAGGGCGCCCTGCTCGAGGTACCGGCGGTTCACGTCGGTGATTTCGAGCTCTCCCCGTGACGACGGCTGGAGGCTGGCGGCGATGTCGAGCACCTGGTTGTCGTAGAAGTACAGGCCGGTCACGGCCCACGACGATCGCGGCCGGGTCGGCTTCTCCTCGATGCCGACCGCGCGCCCCGCCGCGTCGAGCTCCACGACGCCGTAGCGTCCCGGATCGCGCACGGTGTAGCCGAACACTGTCGCCCCCGACTGGCGGGTCGCTGCCGATTGCAGCTGCTCGACCAGTCCGCCGCCGTAGAAGAGATTGTCGCCGAGCGCGAGCGCCACGGGCGAGCGGCCGACGAACCCGCGCCCGATGATGAAGGCCTGCGCCAGGCCCTCGGGCCGGGGCTGCACGGCGTACTCGAAACGCACGCCGATGTCGCGGCCGCTGCCGAGCAGCCGTGTAAACGCCCCGACGTCTTCCGGCGTCGCGATGATCAGGATGTCGCGGATCCCGGCGAGCATCAGCGTCGAGATCGGATAGTAGATCATCGGCTTGCTGTAGATCGGGACGAGCTGTTTCGACACGGCCCGCGTCAGCGGGTACAGCCGCGTCCCCGATCCTCCCGCCAGAACGATCCCTTTCATTGTTTGGATCGTGGGGCCCCTACCCCCACGAAGCTCCTCGCTTGCGGGGACCCCTGCGCCCCGCGCCGCTCGTCGCCCCTCCTCGGTGGATCGTGGGGCCCCTACCCCCACGAAGCTCCTCGCTTGCGGGGACCCCTGCGC
>JACQVC010000100.1 GCA_016209995.1 Gemmatimonadota bacterium | reverse complement strand
GGTCGCCCGGGTTGAGCGCCGCCGCCCGCGCGGCGGCCTCGAGCGCGTCGGCGATCTCGCCCCGCTGCAAGCGTTCGTACGCCCGGTCGGCCGCCACATACGATTTCCACAGCCGGGCCTCGCCCTGCGCTTGCTGCGCCTGCGCGCGAGCCCTCTTCTTCCGCTTTTCGGCGCGCTTCCGCCGCTGTCGTTCTCGCTTCCTCTCGTTCATCCGCAAACGTCTCGCTATGCCGCGAATCCAGGGGTCTCAGTGTAACCGGTGGATCGGATGGATGAAAGTTGACGCCGCGCTCGCTGCCGTCTACGATGCCAGCGGACGCGTAAAGACGCTCTGTGGGCGAAGCACTCCTAGCGGCCGCTCCGGACTTTCCTCTTGGACCGCCGAGGCTTCTGGTCGTCGTCCGAGTCCAGCTTGGCGAAGAGCTCGTCCACCGACTCGGCCCGCACTACGCCGCAGCCGGTCCGGGCGTCCAGCATAGCACGACGGGTCGCGGCGTTCGGAATTCGGAGCTCGAACGGGAGTCCCCGGTGTTGAACGATCTGCCGGTAGAAGAGCGTAATCGCCGTGGTCGGCGAAAGCCCCAACTCGTCCAGCGTCGCCTCGGCCTGCTCCTTGAGCCTCGGCTCGACTCGGGCACGGATCATGGCGCTTTTCGACATGAATCTCCTCCTATCCGTGGCTCGCAATGTACCCCATTTGAGATACGTTTGCCAAGCGTTGGCAAACGCCTGATCGGCCACGCTCGTGCCGAGGCTCCGCTCGGCTACGCGGAACCGGTCGTGGAATGGACGACGCAGGGCTTCCAGATGGAGGCTTCAGGATACATGGAATCCAGTCGCAATGAGCGCATCCAGCAGTGGTCTAATGGCAGGGATGATTCCGATTCGCTTCGCGCAGGATCAGCCCCAGGGTGCCGATTGGGCGCAGGCCCAGCGGCGGGCGATCCGGCGCGCCTTCCTGTCGTCCAGCACGATCGCCGCCGCCACAGATTCGGCCGCCAGGGCGATAGCCTCGGCCTCGCCTCCGTGGCTGCGTCTGGAGCGAGACGAGCGAGAGTTCGTTCGAAACCGAGCGCATTTCGAGCCATGGGAGCGAACGGCCGAATTCCTCCTGGACAGCTGGTGGGGCGATCACGCTGGGGAAGACGGCTGGAAGGAGTTCCAGGTGGCCAATCCGCTTCAACGCGATAAGGCAGGTGGGTTATCGGTGACGACCGAGAGCATTCAGCCCTCGATCTCCTCTGCTAGCTCCTCGGCGGCATAATTGAAGACGGGCACGCCGTACGTGCCGAGTATTTCCATGAACGCGTGTTTCGAATAGCCGCCGACGCGACCTGATCCTCACCGGCGGCATCGAGCAGAACGGGCCGTACCTCACGACCGGAAAGCACAACCACGCGGCGTCCCCTCCTGCTGAAACTCGACCAGTCGCTCGAACTTGAGCGCGGCCCACGCCTCCGCGGCTGTCGACGCCGTGACCGGCGCCAGGGGCTGCCCGGTGAAGTAGCTGCCGGCTTTCTTGGTGCCGACGTCGACCGTCGTCGTCCGGACCTGGTTGATGAGCACCATCGCGCCGTTCCAGTCCCCCTGAGCCAGGAGCGCCTCCGCGCGCACGAGCAGCATCTCGCGGCCGTCCGCCAGGTCGACGGGAATCACGGCCTGCGAGGCGCGTACCGGCCGGAAGTCGCTCAGCTCGCCCGCGTGCCGCGGAGCGTAGAACTTGAGCGGATAGTACATGGGGATCTTGTAGCCCCAGGTGGGGCGAGCCACGACCGGGACCTCGTCCTTGTCGTAGCCCCACGCGGCCCGCGGGTCACCCGTGTCGAGGAAGTACTTCTCGAACGCGGTGTCCCAGAACGTTAGGGACCTGAAGAGCGAGCTGGCCGCCGTGACAATGCGGTATTCGTCGCGCGCGTTGTAGTTGGCCTGGAACGAGAAGGTGACCGGCACTTTGGCCGCGTCTGTGGCTGCGGCCGCCCAGTTGCCCAGGTTGATGTGGGCTGCGGCCCGGCCCGCGATGGCCGCTACCCTCGCCTGCTCGTCGCCCGCCGCGGCCGCGATACGCTCCGCCTCGCTGAAGTGCTGGACCGCGCGGGTGAAGTAGGTCTTGTACGGCTCCGCGCTGCCGCCATCGAAGACGGCGGTGCAGGCGTGCTCTCCGAGGATGCGGTTCGCGTAGCCGGCCCACAGGTAGAACCGACCCAGCGGTTTGTACGTGCCCGCTTTGGAGCCCAGCGACGCCGCGATGCGCGCCGCCATGTGCTCGCCGATCCAGCGCCCTTTGTGCGCATTGTCCCAGCCGCTATCGGCGGTGTTCTCGTCGTGCAGCTGCCCCAGCTCGATGTCGCGCGGAACGCCGCCGGAGCCCGTATGACCGCCCGCATGCAGGTCCCGGACAACCGCGCCCCCATAGTGGGCAAACAGGCTTAGGCCCTGCAGCGTCCCGCGCATCGCGCCGTTCACCACCGCGTCGTGCGCCCCAGTGTCGTCGAGGTTCTGGTCCCGGATGGGGCCGGGGTTCGTCACCTCGAAGTCACAGCTCGTGAGCGTCAGGGTAACCAGCAGTAACGCGGCTCCGCGGAGCACGCGCCCGATCTCCCTGACACTGGCCTTCTCATTCATCGTCTTCATTGGTTTTTCCTCCCCTCAGAAGACCGTGCGCAAGGAAATGGTGAAATACGACGCCGGTGGCAGACTCTCCTGGATCGCCTTCACGAGCTCGTGCGCACCTCCCCCGGGCCGGCGGTCTGTCTCGTTCATCTCCGGGTGGCCGACCATCAGCTCTCGGTTCGTCGTGTACCAGACGTTACGCCAGGACACCGTCAGGTCGGCTCGCCTGGCCCACCGCGTGAGCGATGGCAGCAGCGAGGAGACCGGTACGTTCAGCGTGATGTCACGCAGCTCGAAGTAGTCCAGCGGCCTCACCTCGAGGTCGGATGACGCCATCCCGAAGCAGTGGGCCCGCTCCCAGGCGTACAGGTCGGCCCCCGAGCCCGCGGGCACGCCGAGCTCGGATCCCGGCGGCCCTAGCTTCCACGAGGGGTCGACCCTGCGGTACGCATCGAAGCAGTGAGCGAACGGAATGGTCCGCCTCATCGTCGCCCCTTCGAGCTGACTGCGCGCGAACGCACCGCCCTGGTACTCGCCGCGGCCCGAAAGCGTGATCCCACCCAGCAGAGTGAAGGCCGTGTTCACGTGGATGATCCGGGGCGGGTAATTCGGTCCGAAGAGGTAGTTCCGCGTAATGACCGGATCCGCCTTCTCCCAGAAATTCTCGACCTTCCAGCCGCGGATCACCGGTGCCGGCTGCCCCTCGATGATCCAGCCACCGTCGTCGACCGAGAACGGAGGGGCGCCGCCGAGCGAGATGACCTCACTCTTGTTCGTCGAGATCCCGGCGCCCAGCTCCCACCGAAATGACGCCATGTCCAGAACCGCCCCGTTCAGGCTCAGCTCGATACCCGAGTTGCTGATCTCGCCCACGTTCTCGAGCTGCGAGCTCCAGCCTCCCTCGGTGGCGGGGCGGTTGACCCGGAACAGCGCGTCGCTCGTGGTCCGCGAGTAGTACGTGAAATCCGCGCTCAGCCGCTGGCTCAGGAAGGTGGCGTCGAAGCCCAGCTCCAGCTCGCTGGTGCGCTCGGGCCCCAGCTGCGGGTTGCCCAGGTTGCCCGGCTGGAACGCCGCCTGCGTCTCGCCCCAGCCCACGGGATTCCAGGTCCGCACCGCGTCGAAGGCTCCGGGCGCGCGGCCGGCCAGACCGTAGGCGGCCCGCAGCTTCATTCCCCCCAGGCTCTCCGGCCAGAAGCTCTCGTCCGAGAGCACGTACGACATGCTGACCTTCGGGTACGGCTGGAGCCCCAGGCCCGACCCGAACGCGCTGTTGCCGTCCACCCTGAGCCCCAGCGTGAGGAAGTACTTGTCCGCCAGCGCGAGCATCTCCTGCACGAAGAAGCCGCCTGTGATGACCTTGAGCTGGTCCTGGTATCCCTCTCTGCGGGCCGTGCTGCGGATCGTGTACTCACCTGGTCCCGGAAAGTCGTCGCCGGACGCGTAGACCGTCTCCTCCTGGTTCTCCAGGCCCTGGAACCCCCACGACAGCGTGCTCGCCAGGTTGCTCTTCAGGGCAAAACCCAGCGTGCCGACGTAGTCGACGCTCGTCAGAATGTTCTGGTTCGAGATGCGATCGATGCTTCCCAGATCCTGGTAGCGTCCACCGCCGAACTGGTTGCGCCACGCGTAGGGGAAGACCTGCCGCCCCTCGAACTGCGAGTAGTCGTAGCCCAGCGTCAGCCGGTGCGTGAAGCTCGTGCTCGGCGTGAAGCTGAACGTCACGCCGCTGACGAAGCGGTTCGTATCGGTGAAGTTCCGCTGCTTCACCAGCGTGTTCAGCGCGTCGCCGCTGCGCGTGCTCACGTAGCTCTGGTCCCCCCGGTTCGCCGTCAGCACCAGTGACTCGACCGTGTTCCCCAACGGCACGTTGGACAGCTCCGTCGTGGTGAGGCTGCTGTTGAACTGGATGAGCAGGTTCTCGTGCGGCCGCATGCGTGTGTTCGCCCGCAGTGCCAGCTGCTTCTCGCCGTCGTTCTTCACGCCGCCGTCGTTGTC
>JACQVC010000099.1 GCA_016209995.1 Gemmatimonadota bacterium | reverse complement strand
GGAAGTCGCGGAGAAATTCTGGAACATTTTGAACTAGTTCTCCGCAGTCTCTGCGTATCCTCTGCGTTCTCCCCGTGAAACGGTAGTTCGCTAGTCCGTGCCCAATCGGTTGCTCTCTTCCGGCATTCTCGTGCCTGTGCGAACTCTCATCTTCATGGCGCCGTTGACCTGGGCGGCCGTGCTGGCTCCTCAGGCAGCGGGACCGCAGGCGGCCTCCGAGTTTCGCGTTACGGGCGTCGTGCTCCGAGGCACCGAGCCGCTGCCCGGGACCCGAGTCGTTCTGCACCGCGCCGGCGGCGATGCCGCAGGCCCGATAGACAGCCTGCAGGCCGATCAGAACGGCCGCTTCAGCTTTCGGGCAACCTCTCCCGTCGATCCGTTCAATGAGATCGTGTACTTCACCTCGGTGCGGTACCAGGGGATCATGTACTTTGGCGAAGCGCTGGCGGGAGCCACGGCCTCCGACAGCGTCCACATCATCCAGGTCTACGATACGGTTACCGCGCCGCCAACGGGCGCAGCGGTCGACCTCGGCGTGCGGCACCTGATCCTCGAGCAGTCAGAAGGAGGTTGGCTGGCGACCGACCTCATACAGCTCTCTCACACGGGCGACCGCACGTACGTGGCGCCCCCGAACGGAAGCACCTGGACCTATCAGCTGCCGCTGGAGGCGAGCGATCTCCAGGTCGGCGAGAGCGATCTTCCTCCCGATGCGGCTACTCTGAGCGAAGGCATCTTGCGGGTGTCGGCCCCCATTTCCCCGGGCGAGCGGATGTATCTCGTGCGTTATCGCCTGCCGGCTTTGGCCGTGGATGTACCCATCCCTGGAGAAACCGCTCGCTTCGAGCTTCTGCTGCGTGAGCCGACGCCGCCCGTGTCCATTGCCGGGCTCGAGCCCCAGCAGCCGGTGGAGCTTCAAGGCAATACGTACCGGCGCTGGGTAGGCCTCGACTTGCAGAACGCCACAGTTCGGGTGCGCGAGACGGAAGTTCCCGCGCCCCTCCCCATGGCATGGATGGCTGCGGCGTTGAGCCTGATCCTGGCGGCTGCAACCCTGTTTGCCTGGATGCGCCAGCCCGCTACAGCCATCACGTCCCCGCGCGACGAGGTAGTGCTCGAGATCGCGAGGCTCGACGAGGAATTCGAGCAGCAGGTCGACGCGGATGCCGAGACGCGCAAGCGATACGAGCTGCGGCGCTCCCACCTGAAGCGCCTGCTGCTCTACGGCGCAGACGCGAACCGAGCCGGTACCGGTGGCGCTCGTTAAAACGCCAGCCATCGTGTTGCAGGTCTACCCGTACAGCGACACCAGCCTCATTCTGCGCTACTTCACGCCGGACCTCGGAGTAGTCTCCGTGATCGCCAAAGGGATCCGCAAATCGGGCGGCCGTGGGGCAGGCGTGCCCGATGTCTTCTCCGAGGGTGTGGCTACGATCGACGTCAAGCCGACTCGGGAATTGCAGACGCTACGGGAGTTCGCCCTCACCCGCACGCGGCTCATGCTCGGCAGCGATGTCATCCGCTTCAGCGGCGCCGCTGTCCTCAGCGAACTGATCCTCAAGCACGCGGGGGAGGAGCCGCACGCGGAGCTGTTCGAACGACTGGGCCGCGGCCTCGACCGATTGACCGCCACGGAAACGCACGATCCACTGATAACGGTACTCGCGGAAGCGTGGAGGATCGTCGCGCTCCTGGGGTATGAGCCGCAGCTCGATCAGTGTGTGAGCTGTGGAGCCGCCATCGGCGATACTGAAATCGCCCGTTTCGACTACGTAGCCGGCGGCATCCGCTGCGCGAAATGCGCGCTCCAGAACGAAGGACCCAGCGCCCCCGGCCAAGGCAAACATGCGTTTGCGCGCGACCGCCAGGCCCTTCCCGCACGCGAACGTTCGTCCGCGTGGGGACCCCGGGTCGGGCCGCAGGCGCGCCAGGAGCTGCGCAGCCTGGTGGGCGGCCAGGTCCCCCACGCAGTGGCTCGACGCTCGGGCCACGTTCACCTGCTCGCGGGTTTCGTCCGCTACCATCTCAGTGGAGGCCGCTCACTGCGGTCGCTCGACTTTCTCCTGACCCAGCTCGAGGGCTAGTACGTGCGGCACCTCATTCTGGGCACGGCCGGCCATATCGACCACGGCAAGACTGCGTTGGTGAAAGCGCTCACGGGCACGGATACGGACCGGCTCCCGGAAGAGAAGAAGCGCGGGATCACGATCGACCTGGGCTTCGCTGAGCTCGACCTCGGTACGGCCGGTCGTCTGGGAATCGTGGACGTGCCCGGCCACGAGTCGTTCATCCGCAACATGCTCGCTGGCGCCACCGGAATCGACCTCGTGCTCCTCGTAGTTGCCGCAGATGAAGGCGTGATGCCGCAGACCCGAGAGCATCTGGCCATCGTCCAGCTGCTGGGCGTCGAGCGCGCCGTCGTGGCGATCACCAAGATCGATCTCGTGGACAGTGAGTGGCTCGCGCTCGTACGCGACGAGATTCGCGACGCCCTCGACTCCACCCCCTATCGCGCTTCGCCGCTCGTGCCCACGTCGGTCGTAACGGGGCAGGGAATCACGGAGCTGCGGGATACTCTGGTCGAGGAGAGTAGCATCGCACAGCCGCGAGCCGAGACGGACCTCGTGCGCCTGCCCATCGACCGGGTCTTCACCGTTCGGGGCACGGGCACTGTGATTACGGGAACGCTGTGGACCGGCACGCTGCGAGAGGGAGAGCGCGTGTGGATCATGCCCGAACGTCTGGCGGCAAGGGTGCGCGGCCTGCAGGTACATGGACGCCCCGTCCAGCACGCTTGCGCCGGGGAACGAACGGCGGCGGCGCTAACCGGCACCAACGTGGACGCGCGGTCCCTCCGCCGCGGCCAAACGCTGGTCACCTCGGAAGCCTGGGCCGCCAGCCCGATTCTGACCGTATGGCTCTCGGTGCTGAGCGACAGCGCCTGGTCTATCGAGCCCCGCCAGCGGCTTCACGTGCACCTCGGCGCTTCCCAGGTGCTGGGGCGGGTCACGTTGCTCGATGCCGGGCGCGTGCAGCCCGGGCAGGCCGCCTGGGCACAGCTCCGCCTCGAGGAGCCCATCGTTGCGCGCGTTCGCGATCGTCTGGTGCTGAGATCCTACTCACCCGTGACGACGATCGGCGGCGCCGTGGTCGTCGAAAATGAGCCACGCAAGCGGCGCCGCCTCGACCCGCGTGATCGCCAGTCGCTGGAAGCGCTGCGCGGCGGAGGCGCAGAGGAATCCGTGGCAGCCGCCCTGCGCCTGGCCGCCTGGCAGGGAGTACCGGAGGAGTCCCTGCCCCTTCGCACCGGCCTGCGCCCGGCGGAAATCGAGGCGATCCTGGCCACCCAGAGCACTACTCGGGTCGCTGGACGGCTCCTGCCACCCCAAGTGAGCGAGGAGGCTAGGCGGCTCCTCGAAGAGAGAGTGGGCCGCTTCCATACCGACCATCCGCTGCGACCCGGAATGCCCTTGGATGAGGTGCGTCGCCTGCTGGGTCCAAATACACCCCCAGGGCTGCCGGACGTGCTCCTGGCCCAACTCGTGGCCGCGGGAGCGCTCGAGATTCGTGGCTCCCTGGTTGCACGCCGCGAGTTTCGCCCGAGTCTGAGACCGGACCAGAAGCACACGAAGAACCGGATCGAATCGGTCTACCAGGAGGCGGGCCTCGCTCCGCCCACCGTCGAGGAGCTGCCAGACGAGCTGCGCACGAACCCGGACCTCTGGCCCCTTCTCAAGCTCCTCGAGGACGAGGGCCGGATCGTCCCGCTGGCGGAGCACCTCTTTGCCAGCAGCGACGCGGTGCGTCAGGCGGCCAGCGACCTCATACGTCACCTCCAGGGGCGATCCGATCTCGGACCTGCGGACTTCAAGTCCACGCTGCCCGTATCGAGGAAACACCTGATCCCGCTTCTGGAGTATTTCGACCGAATGGAGCTTACCGTGCGCACCGGCGCCGGCCGCGCCGTGGCCACCGCTCTGCCGAACGCGTTCCCTTTCGTCGCCAAGGAGCAGAAGAGCGCCGCCGAGTAGGGCGCCGAGCATCCCCAGCGCTGCGAAGTCACCCGTGGCATTGGAGGATGCAACCCTGCGCCACGCTCCCCACGTCTAACCTGTATCGACGTGGTTTGGACAGATCTGACCCATCACGGCTCTTGACGTGGAATGGCCCATCGACGTATTCTAAGGGTGGAGAGGTCTGTACATCACGGTTCACGATCGTGGAGGGCTATCGTCTCTCTGTTACGGCACAGCAACTGTGCGGAGGTCACGATGAGACGCGGCGTATGCGTCCTCGTCTTCCTTTTCCTGCTCGGTGCTGTCGGCACGGCGGTCGCTCAGTCGGGTGACCCCGGCAGTCGATCCAGCGGACAGGCGCCTGGGTTCCAGCTCGAGCAGAACTATCCGAATCCGTTCAACCCGGAGACGCGGATCCCCTTCTATCTCGGGCCCGAGCTCTTCGCCGAGGGGAAGTCCGTCGTTGTATCGGTTCGCATCTACAACGTCCTGCAGCAGCTCGTAGCGATTCCGACTGCTCTGCGGCACTCACGCGGACCCGAGCCGGTGAACGCCCTCGAATATCCGGGTCCTGGACGTTACGAGGCGTATTGGGATGGAACCAACCTGTCAGGTAGGGGCGTGGCCTCCGGCGTGTACTTCATGGAGCTGACCGTCAACCGCCGTAGCCAGGTGCGCAAGATGGTGATCGCGAAGTGAGCCTTCGTGATGGCGTTCGTCTGCGAATGCCAGCGTGAAAGGAAGCACAACGGGGCCCTGCGGGGCCCCGTTTTCGTCTTCAGGTCATCGCTGTGCCTTCCCCTCCGACCGCGCGTACTCCTTCAAGACAGAATGTAGATGAAACAGCCGCAATGCGCGCAGGTGCGCAAGGAAGTATGCGGGTGGGCCTCACCGGCGGTCGCGGTGGGGATCGAGACGAAGCAGCCGTAACACGTTCCCGAGATCACGGGCACGACGGCCCGATCCCGG
>JACQVC010000098.1 GCA_016209995.1 Gemmatimonadota bacterium | reverse complement strand
GCCCAGTCCCGTCCCCTGGCCGATGTCTTTGGTCGTGAAGAACGGCTCGAAGATGCGCGCCCGGGTCGTCTCGTCCATCCCCGTGCCGGTGTCGCGCACGGCCAGCGTCACGTAGTCGCCCGGGCCCAGACCCGGACGAGTGGGCACCGGGTCGATGACCCGCAGGGTGCCGGTCTGGAGCGTCAGGCGCCCCCCGTGCGGCATCGCGTCCTGGGCGTTGGTCGCCAGATTCATCAGGACCTGATCGATCTGCCCGGGGTCGGCCTGGATCCAGCCGGCCTCCGGGTCTGGCCCGACCTCGAGCAGGACATCTTCCCGGATGAGCCGGCGCAGGAACTCGGCGCCCTGCCGGACGTGGGTCTGCAGGTGGAGCGGCTGCGCGGTGAGCGGCCCGCGGCGCCCGAAGATGAGGAGCTGCCGCGTGAGGCCGGCGCCGCGCTGGACGAGGTGGCGAATCTGTTCCAGATCGGCGCGCGGGCCCGCCTCGACGGGATGCTGGTCCAGCAGCAGCGCCGTGTAGCCCCCGATGCCCTGGAGCAGGTTGTTGAAGTCGTGCGCGATGCCGGCGGCGAGTTGCCCGACCGCCTCGAGCTTCTGCGTCTGGCGGAGCTGCGTCTCCACCTCGTGCAGCCGGTCCAGTTCCGCCGACATCATATTGAAGCCTTCGGCCAGCGCCCCGAGTTCGTCCCCGGTCATAACGGGCACCGGCTGGTGCACGTCGCCTGCGGCGACGCGGGTCGTCGCGTCACGGAGGAGCTGAATCGGGCGGGCGATGAAGCGGCGGCTGAGCAGGAGGCCGAGGCCGAACAGCAGCAGGTCGGCGCCGAGGACGCCGCTCAGGAGCCAGCGCATCTGGATGTCGCGCGCGACGATGCGCCCGATCGCCACCAACTGCAGCTCACGCTGCGTCTCGGCCAGGACGTCGCTCGCGGCGGCGAGCTGCGCGTTGGCGGCCTCCAGGGTGGGCGTGCCGATCGGCGTGTCCACGATCGCCTGGAGGGCCGGCGTGGCCGCCTGCCAGGCCTTCATCGTCCGATCGAGCACTGCCCGCAGATCGGCGGCGGGCGGCGGCAGGTGCCAGAATCCGAGGTCGCCCCCCTCACGGAGCAGCGTCAGCATCGCCTCGAAGCTGCGGGCCTGCGATCGCAGCCGTTGCTGGGCGTCCTCCGCGCCCAGGACCACGAGCCGCCCGTACATCGGGAGCTGGTCGGCCAGGCTCGCCTGGTAGCTGGACAGGGCGATCAACTGGCCGTCGACCGTCTGTTCGCGCTGATACCACAGGAAGGCGGCGAGCGCGAGGGCGCCCCCGCAGGTCACCAGGAAGAGCAGCAGGCCCACCTTTTTGGCGATGGTGGGGCGGAGCCACGAGCGAAACCGTTCCCCGTGACGACGCGAGCCGTGTGGATGCTCGGCCACGTCCCCAGAGTGCTCGCGCGTCGCTGAACTCATCGCTGATAACACCTCGTCGACGCCTGGGGCTTGCCTTGGATACATTTGTGTGCCACTCGAGTTGGATCATGCCGTTTATCGTCGGTACGATAGAGAGTGGTGGAAAGCCGGATTCCACGACGCGATGCAGCCTCCGGCGTCGATGATCAAGATGGCGTTATCGGCAGATCTCAGCGCGGCGCTTTGCAGTCGGATCTGATCCTCCACCGGCGTGCAATCCGTGAGGTCCACGACAAGGCCCCGATGCCGGTCGCGATCGCCATCCGGGAACTCGCCACCGGCGATCCTTGCCCCGTCCCGACACGTCCTCGCGGGCGCTGTGGCGAGTCGACATGATCGGAAGGTTCGGATCTGTCGGCTACTGGCCATATGATGAGATCTCTTCAACATGCTCGCACTCGCAATCCTTGGATGATCGCGCCGACAGGCTATGCTTCAGGTCCTCGCGTGAGCCGTCTCCAGCATGGCCAATCGCTTCTCCAACTCTATTAGGCGGTCGCCGCTGAGTTCGGGCCTGGCGTGACGATCGAACGCCGGATTGTTCACCCACCAGTCCATCCCCATCTCCCTCGCCTTATCCACCGAGCAGATCACGAGACGCAACTGGATGGTCAGCAGTTCGACTTCCACCAGGTTGATCCTGATGTCGCCCGCAATCACGATCCCCTTGTCCAAGATGCGCTCAAGCAGATCCGCCAGAGTGGAGCTCTGTGTGGATTGCCCAACACCACGCTGTACACTCATGTCACACCTCTACAGGAGTTTGCCGAGAGGGCCGAGATCGATATTAAGATCCTCGTCCTCCAGGCTGAAGGCCCGTCTGAGCCTGTCGATTTCCTGAGCCTGCCGCATGAGCGTCAACCCCAACCGTTCAACCTCGGCGGCCATGAGGGTGCCATTCTCAATGCGTGCGATCGCCTGCTTCTCCAATAGCTCATGTAGGAGCTTGACGAGCGTCAAGACCAGTCGCCCGAGCCCATTCTTTGCGTCGTCGTGGCTGAGATTCAGTCGACCAGGGTGCCCCGGCTGGTGACGCGCTGAGGGTTTTCCCTCTGCGGACCACTCCGACAGACGCAGCGGCAACGACGCCCGGTTCTCCATGACGCGGGCGAACTCGCCCATCGTCTGCGACGCCACGCCCGGTGCTCTATCGTGGTCCATTGTTCGCTTCCCTGAAGGCAGCGGTCGCCTCTGCGCTGGTTGACGAACTCATGCGGCCCAATTCGCGCCCCTTCTCAATCGATGTCACAACCAACTGCAGGCCCAAGTAGATGAGATCGACGTCAGCGACCGACACCGTGACCTCCCCAACCACCACGGCGCCCTTGTTGAGCACCCGATCAAGTGCCTCGCACAGTGAAACCCGATCATGGGCATTGAGCGCCTTTGCGGGGTTGCTTGATTGCACCGTCACGCCTCTTGCTGGTCCCGGTACAGCGCCCGCCGCGGCTCGCTGTGCCGGTCTGTCGGCCAGGGCCTTGCGCAGTAGTCGACCAACGTCTGATATCCGACTCGATAGGTTCTGCCGAACTTCCACTCGGCGGGCGTGCCGTGGTGCCTGACCTTCAGGCTTGGTTGGGGAACGAAGGTCGGAACTATTGCGGCCATTGTTTACGCCCCTCCACCGCCGTCTGCATCATCGTCTTCTTCATCCTTTTCTTCGTCATCTGAACCGTCTTCTCCACCCTGGTCCTCTTCTGCGTCTTCTGCTTCATCTGTGGGGTTGGCTTCTCGCTCCCGCACTCTATCGAGCCGGTCGAGAAGCTCGCCCTCTCGAGCGTCGAAATCGGCTTCGGCGATCTGCTTCGCCTCCAGCATCAGGTAGAGCTGCCGCAGCTCCTCGGTGATGGCATCCGCCTCGTGGGCCATT
>JACQVC010000105.1 GCA_016209995.1 Gemmatimonadota bacterium | reverse complement strand
ATCGTAGGCCGCGCCAAACCGGGGGGACGCGTTGGTGAAGGTCGGAATGTTCACGTAGTCGGCGGAGGTGAAGCGGCGCTCGGGCAGAAAGCGGCCCGCCGGCGCCGTCTGGGGCGCCACCGAGCCCTTGAAGTGATCGAACCGCAGCCCCGGGTTCAGGGTCAGCCGCCCCATCGTCCAGGAATCCTGCACGTACGCGCCGATCTCCCGATCGACCTTCGTATCCTGGACGCTCGGAAAGGTCTGCAGCTGGACCGAGTCGGGCACGCCGAGCCGGTACCGCTGGATGAGGCCGCCGTTGTTCAGCGGCGTCTCGATCAGACGTCCACCCGAACTGTGCGTGTAGCCGATCTTCAGATTGTGCGTGCCCGTCACGTAGGAAAGGCTCGCCATGCCGGTGTTCCGATCCGACGCGAACACGCTCTCCGGGTTGGTGGGCGCGTTGTAGTTCCAACCCAGCGTCAGGTCCGTCTTCCTGATGTCGCCGTAGTCGGTGCCGGCCGGGCACGCCGCGAAGGCCACCAAGCAGGTCGCCAGGCGCGTCCCGGGCTGCGCCTGGAGCTGCGACCACCAGTCGACGCGCGTGAACCCCGCCTCGACCAGCAACCGGGGACTCAGCGTCGTGGTGGCCTTGAGCTGGGTCACGTACGTCTCGTTGGGGTATTGCGCGAAGGATTCGGGCGCCCCGCCGCGATTCTCGATGCCGAAATGACGCCGCCACCGTGGAACGTTGTCGTAGCTGCCGGTGAGGCGCGTGTTCCCCAGCTGCGTGGTCAACCGCACGTTCGCGGCCTTGAGTTTGGTGTCGTCCGACGCCTGGTGCCCATCCTTCCAGAAGACGTTGGGCACGTTCTCCGAAAAGCCCCAGTGCCGTCCCGAGGCGAAGAACCACAGGCGGTCGCGCAGGATCGGCCCGCCGACACTGCCGCTGGAGTCCCATGCCTTGTCCAGGCCCCCGGAGGAAGGGTTGAACCCTCTCGCGCGGAGCGCCTCGTCGATGTTCTGGCCCTGGAAACGATGATTCGTGAAAGTTCCAAGTGCCTCGACCCTGAAAGCATTACCGCCGCTGCGCGGGATCATGTTGACGGTGACCCCCCCGGACTGCGTTTCCGCGCTCCCGCCCGACAGCGTGTACGACATCTCCTCGAACACGCCCTCATTGTGGTACATGCCGTTGAACCAGCCTTCGCCGAAGGTGATGCTGGCCGACATGCCGTCGATCTGGAGCTGGAAATCGGCGCCGCGGCTCCCGAACGCCACCAGGGTGCCCGACTGGGCGGTCGAACTGCCGCCCACGTCGAAGCGGCCCATGTTGACCGAGGGCAGCACGTTCCCGATGGTCTGGAAATCGCGCCCCGTCGGGAGCGCATCGAGGAGCTCGCGGTTGACCACGTCGCGCCGCAGGGTGTTCTGCACGTCCACGATGGGCGACTCGCCCCGCACCGTGAGCGTTTCCTCGATGCCGCCAATACGCAGCTCCGCGTTAATCGGGGCCGTGAAGTTCGCCTCGAGGACGATGCCCTCGCGCCGGACCGTACCGAATCCCACGAGGGTGAAGACGATCGTGTAGGTTCCCGGGCGCAGATCGATCACGCGGTACTGGCCCGTCTGGTCCGTGACCGCCGTTCGCACCTTCTCGATGAGGACCGGACTGGTCACTTCGACCGTCACGCCCGGTAGAACCGCCCCGGTCGTGTCGCGGACCGTTCCGGCCATCGCGCTTTGTGCGGCTGCTGTTCCCGCAGCGAGCAGCAGGCCCGCCAACACCGCCGCACACACCTGACCTAGTCTGAGCGACATGTCTCCCTCCCTCTCAGCCCCGAAGAGCTGACACTCCCCGCGGCACTCGACGCCACCTGGAGGCGAATCGAGCACACCACCGCGTTGCCACCCCGCAACGTCGTCTTGCTGTGACGTAGTAGCACCCACATTAGCAGGATAGGCCGGGCCGGGTGGAAAGTTTCTGAGCGGGAGCCCGGTTTACCGTGAAAGTGTTCGCTCCACCTCGGCCAGCTCGGCCCGAAGTACGCTCCAGCTTGCCTGCAGACGGCACGCCCGTCAACGCCCTTTGCCGGACGGCGGACCGGAGGGGAGCAGACACGACCACACGAGCGCAAAGGCGGCCATCACCCCGACCGCCGTGGCCGCGAGCGCCAGGCTGACGGCGATGAGGACGTCGAACCAGGTCGTGCCACCGGCGCAGTCCCCCGTCTCCGGTCAGCCGATCGGGCAGCAGGCACCTGAGGAGGAGGAAGCGCGACAGCCACCACAGCGTGACGAGCGTCACCCCCAGCAGCACCGAGAGCCCTCGCAACTCGGCCGGTCCGGTAAAGTAGAGCTGGCCCTCGAGCAGCGCGCGCGACAGGTCCTCGCCGCGGGCCGTGTTCGCGGCAAGGAGCAGTGCGCCGCTCCAGCCGACCAGCAGCATGACCGCATAGGCATCGTTGCCTGAACGGCGGCCGAGCAGGGTCTTCGCGATGGCGGCGACTGCGGCCGTCAGGAGGGCGCCGGCCGTGGGCGCCCCGACGAAGGCCCCAAGCAGGAGACCGGCGGCCGCCGCCTGGGCGACCCCCAGCGAAGCCAGCCACTCGCCCCGCATCCGCGAGTAGGCGCCGAGCAGCGGCAGCTGCAGCGCGAGCAACAGCCCGTTGATGAATGGGACGAGAAACAGTGAGTCGAACAGGATCGCGACGTTCACGACTCGATGTTCCGGTCGGCTTCTGCACTCAGGGTCACGCGCTCGGCCGCCAGCGCTTCAAGACGCGTCGCAACCCGCGCGCGGGCCTGCGTCAGGCCCTCCACAGCGTGTCGGGCCGAAGCCTCGAGGAGCCGGCGCTCGATCCAGGCCAGCTCATTCGTGAGCCGCATACGGCCGGACGCCATTCGAGGGACGCAAATCGCTCGTCGCCCATCGCGGCGCATCGGCATACGCGCCCGAGCACACCTGGCTGAGGAACCGGTGAAGCAGAACGATCACTTCCGCGCTGGCGTCCGCGGTCGCCGGCGGCGCGCCGGCCCGCGCCGCTGTGTGCCCAGCACAGCCTCGAGCCTCTGCTCCACCGATTTGCGGCGCAAGCCTTGAGGAATGCGTCGGACCCAGGATTGAATCTCATCCCAGTCGAATTGTCTTGGGAGCTCGACCTCCGGAAGATGAGCAAACAAACGGCTGCGCGCCGGGCCCAGATACAGCGTGTCGAGCAATGCTTTCTCGGGAGTGGCGAGACAAACACCCGATCCTTTCACGATCTCGTATCCCCCAAAGAAGCTCGGGGCCAGTCGGTGGATCGAGAACGTGCCGAGGCTGGTCCGCACCTTTCGTGTCTGCGCGAGTGAGGCGGCATAGATAACATTCGGGATCTGGCTCACCATGCCATGGAAGAACAGCGCGGATTGAAAAGAGACATAGGACGGAAAGGGAGCGGTCAGGTGCTCCGGCAAGAGAAGCGGATCCAGGTTCAGGTCCGTCGCCCACAGCCCATGTCGAATTCGTTTCACCAGCCCGGCGCTGGCGAGTCTTTTCAACGTGTGTGTCGCCGCCGAGCGCTCTGCGCAGAGGACGAGCGCGGCGTCATCGGTGGTCACGACGCGTTTCCCGAGCGCTCGCAGGTGCGCGAGCGCGGATGCGGCGTTCATGACGCGAATTCCTCGAGCCGCTCGACAACCAGCTCGCGCATCCGATCCCACGCGTCCCGCGTCCCGTAAGTCGCTTGGTCCTCATCCGACAGATACGGCACGACCTGAGCCTTGAACACGTCGTATCCGAGGGACATCGCGCGCTCGAGGGCAGCCGGTAACGCTTCTCGCACGTGATGGGATAGGGGTCGTGGATCGGCGTTTGTCGAGCGCAGCAAGTGATCGAGGTCCCAGATGTCTCGGGCTTGAGTCTCAGAGCGACTCGCAAGCGCGTGGATCTTTTGCCGAACTGCCGATCGCGCCGTATAGTGGTTCACCGTAGGCGCCGGAATGCCGTACGGTCGGACGATGTCAGATCGGGCGGGTTCGAGCACGTATGCCTCGTCGCGCGTGCCGCGCCTGCTGAATTCGACTTTTGTGTGCAGTGGAACGGAAACGCCAGCCGCCTTCAGCTCGAGCTTCCACCGCTGAGTGGTGTCTGT
>JACQVC010000094.1 GCA_016209995.1 Gemmatimonadota bacterium | reverse complement strand
TGGTCGCTCCGCCAGAAGATGGGCCACGGCGGCGAGGAACTGTCGCTCCCCACTCGGGGTGAATCGGACTCTCACGCACGCGCGTCGCGAAGCAGCCGATCTGCTTCGGCGAGGACCGCATCGAGGCCACGACCCTTCCCCGCAGCGATCTCCCGTTCGCCTCTTGCGAGGATGTGAAGGATCTCTCGTTCGCGCTCGGCCTGCTCATAGGCCTCAACGCTGAGCATGACGGCCACCGCGCGCCCGCGCTGCGTGATGACCACCGGATCCTGGGAACGCCGCACGCGCTCCAGCGCCCCGGCGGCATCCTGACGGAGATCGGTGATCGGAATCATTTTTGGGACTCGTGCCATGAGTATCAACGTTCTGTCGGACGTACGTCCAACGATACGTCAGATATTAGGGTAATGGCTGACCAGACGTCAAGCTCGCGACCGCCCCGACTGCACGGAGCGCCGTATCGGGCTGCCCCGCGGCCGGAGCATCAAAGTCGCAGCTCGCCTCGCGGCGGAACTCCGCCGCTCAGAAAGTAGAGTGCCTGCCAGCGCACTTTCCAGGCGTCCAGTAATGGCAGACATGACAGTTCGTGCCGGAGTCTACCTTTGTCGCAATGCCTGCCCCTACGCTTCGCGAATGCGACGACGACGCATTCTACGGCGGACCCAACCCGGCACCCTCAAGAGCCTGCGACCGCAGCATGCACACGACGGAGGGCGGCGCTCACGCGCGCCCACACGTTGCGATCGCGCAGAACCACGGGCGAGGGTGGCGCCGGGTCGTTCCTGGCTGGCTGAGCGATGAGGAACAGGATCCCGCCCGCCGCGGTCGCCAGCGACGCCAGCATGAGTATTTCTACGGCCGAAACGCTCTGGGCGCCCCTCTCACCGTGGTACCATGCCACGATCAACGCGGCCAGGAATCCAGCTCCGAGGAGCACCGTGAAGGCGCGCACGAGGCCCACCGGGAACGCGAACTGGTCCGCAAAGATGTCCATGGCCTGGAGCAACACCCAGGCTCCAGCCACGTAGGCGAAGGCCCACTCGGCGAGTTTGCGGTCCCGCGCCAGAACGCCTTACCGCCACCCCACCCAGCCCGGCCCGCGCACGACGTGACCCGGCAGTGCGCCCGTGTGCTCCCCATCTCTCAGAACCTGGACGCCGTTCACGAACACGTGCCGCATGCCCGTCGCGTACTGATGCGGCTGGTCGTACGTCGCGTGGTCCGCGATGGCCGCGGGATCGAACACCACGACGTCGGCGAAGTACCCGGGGCGGAGCGAGCCGCGGCGCCGCAGCTTCAGGTTCTCCGCGGGCAGTGACGCCAACTTGCGAATGGCATCCTCAAGAGGGGTCGCCTGTTCGTCGCGCACGTAGCGGCCCAGCAGCCGCGCGAAGTTCCCGTAGGCTCGCGGATGCGGGTTCGACTTCACGAAAACGCCCTCCGGCGCGAGCGAGGCGGCATCGGAGCCGAAGCTGATCCACGGCAGAGCGATCTGCTTGCGGACGTTATCCTCGGACATGAGGTGGTATACCGTCGCGACCCGGCTGTCGTCCGCGACCACCAGATCCATGGCGGTCTCCTCCGGGCTGCTGCCACGCAAGCGCGCGACCTCTGCGAGCGTCTGGCCGGTCAGATACTTGAGCGAGTCCTGCTTGAACCCTACCAGAACCACGCGCTCCGGCGAGCCAGTCAGCAGATAGAGATTCTCCCACTCGTCCGTGGGGGTACGCATCTCGCGCGCGACGCGGGTCCGGGTCGCGGGATCCTGCAAGCGCCGCTTCCACTCCTGTAGCCCACCTTCCTGGACCCAGGGCGGCATGGCCGCATCGAGACCGGTCGCACCTGCCGTGTAGGTGTACATGTCGGCCGTAAGGCGCAGCCCGTCCGCGCGGGCCTGCTCGACCCTGCTGATGAGGCTGTCGATCTTGGTCCAGTTGCCTTCGCCTGCGGCCTTCAGATGGTAGATCTCCGCGGGTGCATTGGCTGCGCGCGCGATGGTGATCAGCTCGTCCACGGCTTCGAGCAGACGGTTGCCCTCGCTCCGCATGTGCGAGATGTACATCCCGCCGTACCGGGCAGCTTCCTGAACCAGCGCCACCAGCTCGGGCGTCTTCGCGTAGAACGCCGGCGCGTAGATGAGCGACGAGCCCACGCCCAACGCTCCCTCCTCCATCCCCTGGCGCACGAGCGCACGCATACGCTCGAGCTCTGCCGCGGTCGGCTCCCGGTCCTCGTAGCCGACTTCGTGAACGCGCACCGTGGTCGCCCCGACGAACGACGCGACGTTCGTCGCGATCCCCTCGCGCTCGAGGTGCTCGAGGTATTCGCCGAGCGTGGTCCAGGGAATCTCGTACTTGATGTCGCCCTGCTCCGCGAGCGCGCGCGTCCTCATGGCTTCGTTCAACGGTCCCATGGAGTCGCCTTCGCCGAAGACCTCAAGAGTGACACCTTGACGGATGTCGCCTTGCGAGCGGCCGTCCTCGATCAAGGACTCTGTAGCCCACGAGAGCATGTTGATGAAACCGGGCGCCACCGCGAGACCCGTGGCATCGACCTCGACCGCAGCACGGGCGTCGGCCAGCGTGCCGATCGCCGCGATCGAGTCCCCACGAATCGCGACGTCCGCCGTGTAAGGCACCCCGCCGCTTCCGTCGTATATCGTTCCGTTGCGTATGATCACGTCGAATCGATCCGCGCCGCCGGCGCAGGCTGCGAGCAAGATCGTGAAAGCTAGACCGTTGATCGCGCGGTGCATGACTCCCCCTTTGTGGCCCTTACCGGCACACAGACGTCGTGCGAAGCGTCTCACGCGATAGACGCCGGAACTCTGGCGGCGCATCGATTCATCCGTACGCAGGAGCCTATCGACCTCATTCTTACCGCAGTAGCGCCTGCGCGGCCTCTGCTACCTGGACGGCCGAGTCATCACGCTCGAAGTCACCATCGTCTTCAATCGTCCAGATGGCGGACAGAACAGCCAGCGCAAACGCCCACGCTATGACTCGGTTCCGATCAATCCCCAGCGCGCCCACCAGGCGGCCTACTCGACGCTCGATCGCGAAAGTCGTATACAACTCGGGCACACCGTGCGGATTGCGCAGCCCGGCAGCCAGCTCGAACTCAACCTCTGCCACCACGCCCTTCGGATCAATGGCGACCCAGCCGCGATCAACATCGAGCAGGATGTTGTAGTGTTGCAGATCCCCGTGCAGAAGCCGAACCTGTGTTTGCGTGCCACAGAGTTCTATATAGCGCTCGCGAGCCTCCTCCACGAGCCCTGTCGGAATTCGTTGATCTCCGCTGGCGAGATAGCGACGGAAGCCGGCTCCCCAGTGTTCGGCCGTTACGTGTCCGGCCGTGGAAGGCGAAACCGCCATCATCGACTCGACAACTCTCGCGAGAATATTCGTCGCCTCATCGTCTCGTCCAGCTCTGACGACCTCCGTCAGCGGCGTCCCTGGCCTCGCCTGCTCGAGCAGCACAGCGCCGGGTACGTGCTCGTGCACGCGTACGACTCCGCTCCCGCAAAAGGCGGCTGCGACCGCGCCACCGTTCCATTCGTCATGTGGGAACGACACGACCTTCACAACGACGTGGTCACGCTGCCTGACTCCGAACCCAACGAGCGCCGCGCGCGTTACGACGATCCGTTCGATCGTCACGTGCCACGCGCGCGCCAGGTCCAGCAACCGAGCCCGGGCATCCGTTGCGCTCGCCGCGGTGCGGTCAACCAAGGTCTACCTGTGCTCCGCTCCGGCGCCGCTGCGCTCGAAGTCACGAACGCCCTGTCCGCTCCTGCGCGACCGCAGTCTCGCACGGGCGGCCTCAAATGCGGTGGGGCCGCCCGTTTTCGTTCGTCCGCTGGAGATACGCTCGTTCATGCTCGCGGCTGCCTATTCCACCGGTTGACAGAACATCAGCTCGACCCCGTTCGGATCGCGGATGCCGAACTCCCGCTGGCCGTAGAACGCCGTATAGAGATCCAGCTTGAATCGCACTTCCGGCGCGTCCGTCGCTTCTCCGGCGAGCGCCGCGCGGGCTCTCTCGAGCTGCTGTCGCTTAAGAAGCGAGTACACGTCGTCGAGTCGGTCCGTGCGAATCCAGAGGCTGAGTCCCGAGGCGGACTCGCGCCACGGATCGCTCGACGGGACGAACATGATCTCGGCGTCGCCGAACGTCACGGACGCCCAGTCCATCCTGCCCTCCTCCCCATGGCTGCCGGACAGCTCGAACCCGATCGCCTGGTACCAGGCTACCGTCGCCGCGATGTCCGGCACGCCCAGCATCGGCGTGAGCTTGCTGATCGAGGGGCCGAGCGAGGAAAGCGTCTCCGCAGGAGTCGCTTCGAGCGACTCGGGTTCCCTGGCTCCAGCGGCGTACAGCCGGCGCATCGCCTCCCGGTCGCCGCGCAGCATGGCGACGGCAAGCGGAGTGCGACCCTTCGCGTCCCGGGCTTGCAGATCCGCACCCAGCTCGATCAGGACGTCGAGCGTGCGGTAGTGGTCGCCGGTCCGGAACAGGCCGCCAACGAGACCGTCCGCCGGCGCGACCACGTAGTGCAGCGCCGTCTGCTCCTGCTCGAAGCGCGAGAGTCGCCGCGTGATCGCCTGCGGGTCGTCCGCGACGACTCGCCGCAGGAGATCGACGTCGCCGAGGGCGATCGCGGAGAAGAGGTGAGGACGCGCGCCGCGCTCGACGAGCAGATCCACGACGTCTCGGCGCGCTTCCGCGAAGACCGTGGCCCAGCCGATGACGTCCATCTGGTGTACGTCGCCGAGGCCGTGCACGTCCGAGCCCGCATCGAGCAGCGCCCGCACCGAGTCGAGGGGGCCGCCCCCAGCCGCGAAGTGGAGCGGAAGCGCGTTGTCGCCGTCGTCGCGGGCGTTCACCTCCGCGCCGTGCTCGACGAGCAGGCGCACGGCGTCCGGGTGGCGCACGGCCAGGTGAAGCCCGGTCGTGCCGCGGTGGCGTTCGCGAGCCAGGTTGGGATCGCGCTCCAGGAGGTCGCGCAGCGCCCCGACGTCTCCCGCGGCGCAGGCCGCGAAGAACGCCTCGAGCGTGGGCGACCGTCGCCGGTCCACCTCCGCTTTGAGGGCCCGCCAACTGGGGAAGCCGTGATCCCGCGCGACCGCGAGCTGCGCGGCGGACAGGCGTGCGTCCGGATCCGTGCGGCGCAGCTCGCGCAGCCGCTCCTTGGCCAGCTTCTTCAGGTATTCGAGGGACGCGCGATCGGGGAGAGCGGAGCTCGACATGGACACCCTTCCTTCCGTAGCGCCCGGTGTCCGCGTTTCTCGGGCTGGAAGTCAGGGTCGCTGACCAGCGCTGAAGTCTTTGCGGGTGGGTTCGACCCTTTACGCGGACCGTCGGCCGCCCCTGTCGGCCGTCTCTGACTCTAAGCGACGGCAGGGGCCGATGCCAGGCCTGACGCTACGCGCGTCCACCCACGTGTACCCGCAGCCAATCCGCAAGCGGTCGGGTGTCGTTCACCACGCGCCGGACGCGCTGCAGCGCCCTCCGCGTCGATAACCACGGCTCGGGCGCAAACGTCTTGCCGGCGAAGATCCCTTTCATGCGCAGGAGCGCGATGCGCGGATGGTCAGCGGAATACCCGCGCGGTGCGGACAGCACTCTCTCGTGCGTGTCGACTTGGTAGCCCTTGCGCAGCAGTGAGGTGACAATCTTCTGCAGTAGCTGCCCCGACGCATCACGGTCTATGGCGCTGCGAAACCGCTCCAGTGCGGGAGGTTCTGGCTTGTAGAGGCCGGCGCCCACGTATACACCCGCCGGCGAGAGCGAGATATAGTTCCCACCCACGCCGGCGGCGATGTAGGTGCGGTAAGGCGACTTGTCACGCGAAAACCGCACGTCGCGATTGACGCGGGAAATCTTGGTGGTAGCCGGGTTCGCACCAAGCTCGGCGACCAGTTGTTCCATCGGCTCGCGGCAGGCCCGCTCGTACACCTCCTTGTGGGCGTGGAACCAGTCGCGCTGATTGTTCAGCGTGAGCTGCGCGAAGAAATCGAACGCCTCGCGGGGAAAGCCGTTGAATCGTCCGGCGATGGGCCCATGCCTCGACGGACGCTTCTTCGGGCTGGATGACCGTACACCGTCGTCTTTCCCTTTGCGCGCGCGCGGCATCAGGTATCTCGGTTCTGTCGTGAGGGTTCGCTAGGGGCCGCGTAGATGCGCGCCAGACGCGCCTGCCTCTCTTCCTCCGTCGTCTCCTCGATACGCGTCGCGATGGTCCATACGTGCCCGGATGGATCCATGACCCACGCCGTGCGGTCGCCCCAGAACTGGTTCGCTAGGGGGATCAGAACCTTGGCCCCGAGGGCCACCGCGCGCTCGACGACCTTGTCCACATCCTCGACGTATACGTGCAACACTACCGGCGAGCTGCCGTCCGGCCGGGGAGCACGATTCGTGATGGTCGGCCACTCTCCTTCGATCATGATCATCGCCGGCCCAAGCGTCAGCAACGCATGCGCGACGGTCCCATCCGGCCCCGGCCGGCGCACGCGTTCCTCCGCTCCCAGCGCCTGAGTGATGAAATCGATCTCGGCCACGGGGTCGCGGCACACCAGTCTCGGTATGACAACTGCTACGCCATCGGGTACTGGCTTGACCTTGTTCACTGGTGGTGCCTTCCGACAGGGGATGACGAAAGCGAAGGTGTTGGACGCTGCAAGAGCTCGATTAGGAGCGACCATCGTGGCCCCTGAAGCTCCGCCCTTTAGAAGCTAGCCGCTGCCCGATGCGAAGAACTAGGTATGGCTGACAGACACGCTACGGTGCGTCGCTCGCATACGGGCTCCGAGAACGATCCCCGCAAACGTGAGCACAATCAGACACGCCCACATCCACCCAGGTGTCCGGCGGCTGACGGCCGGCTGTGTGAGCCCCCACAGAAAAGCGAGTGTCTGGGCTACGGCCACGGCAAGACCGTGCTTCAACTGCGCGTAGCCGGCAACCGCAGCGGCTAGAAAGCCGCCGCCGATAGCGGCCAGACTGTTGTAAACCAGCTTCGTTGCAAGGAACCAACCCCGATTACGGATGCCGTAATACACGTCCGGGTTCGTCGTGGGCTCACCGTTGATCAGGGTGACGAGGGCGAATTCGAGACCTTCCACGACCGCGGAGATGAAAACAATGCCGGCCACGACAGCGAGTACCGTACGAACGACGCGCTTGGCCATCACGAGGAGCCCTCCCGTCCGGCCGGCTGGCGAGGCATCAGCCTGACGCGAACGCATGTACGCGGGACGCGGTTCACGAAACGTTCACCTGCGCGGTTAGCAAGAGCCGCCGACTCTTTGCGCTGCGTTCCCGGCTGTCACAACCGACACGCATGCAGCGCCGCTAGCACCGCATGTGCTCGAGGAATCTGAGGCCAAGATTGAGGCCCCCGCTGCTGGCGCTCTCGGCCCGTGCTAGTTCGTGCCGATCAGGCGCCTCCCGACCAGCCGGGCGGGGTCCGCGCCGCGCTTCGGCACGAACTTGTCCAACCACGGGCCCCCGAACTCGGCAACGTAGAGGTTACCCTCCTCGTCTATATCCATCTGGTGCGGGAGGGACATGCCACCCGGCCAGCCGCGCCTTCCCAGTGACGAAACCTCGCCGTAGGCACCCCAGTAATCCAGAAGCTCGCCTTCCCGGCTGTACTTGAGCATCCGATTCAAGGTCGCATCCAGCACCCACAGCATCTCGTTCTCGTCGATGAAGATGCCGACGGGATCGTAGATGTTCGGCCACTCCTCGATGTACTCACCATTTTCGCTGAACACCTGGATGCGATGGTTCATCCGGTCAGACACGTAGATGCGGCCACTGCCGTCGACGGCGGCGCCGTGGACGAGGTCGAATTGCCCGGGGCCCATGCCGACTGAACCGAACTGCGTCACGAACTCGCCGTCCGTCGTGTATTTAGCGATGCGGCCGTTCTGGTAACCGTCGCCGAGCAGGAAGTGGCCGTCCGGAAGAAAGGCCATCACCGCCGGCTGGCCAAAGTCGAGCGGTCCTGGGTTCTGGTTCGCCCGTGTCTCTTCTTCGCTCATCACAGGTTGCGGGTCTCTCAGCCGCATCACCAACTTGCTTCCGTCGTTGCTGAACTCGAGGATCTGCTCGTGCACCCCGTTGCCGCCGCGCTCGACGATCCAGACGTGGCGCTCCGGATCATAGGGACTGATGTAGACCTGGTGGGGTCGGTTGAAGATCGAGTCCCACTGCGACCAATTCTCGATGATGTCACCGTTGCGATTGACGACCACGAGATAATTCGTGCTGCCGGGTCTCTCCTGCCCTTCCGCGTTCTGATCTCCCCAGACCGCCACGATGATCCGGTCCGGACTGTCCGCCGCGACGCCCGACACCGACCCCCAGGTCCACCCAGCGGTGTGGTCCGGCGCCGGCTTCCACCAGCCCTCTACGACCTCGTACGGGCCGCTCCGGTCGTCACCGCCCTTCGTGAGCGTCCCGCTCGCTCCGCCGGCCGGGGCTGAACCCTCGCCGCCGCAAGCCGACAACGCCACGAGCGCAACGAGGGTGAGAACCGGGCCGCTGCGTTCCATTCCCATGCTGCCTCCTTCATGTCAGTGACGCGGACGGTCCACGCTGCCGCCAACCAAGTTGGGGTACGAGACCTTTGGAAACCACGGTTCGAAGACGATGAGTCTCGGGTACTCCAGCAGTGAGTTGAAGCACGGTGCGTTCGCGGAGCATCCTGACACCGAGATCCGGAGTTTGGACGCTGCACACAGAAGCCATAGCCCGCGTCACTGGAACTCCCCGGCCTGAACTCCGGACCTCGCTCTGATGATTCTGCGTATCGGAGCGTTATCGCAGTAAATCTGCCAGGTGGCAACGCGCTGGCCCCGAACGAGAGCCCGTGCCGCAAACGGAATCTCCCAGCGATCCTCAGGTCGGAGCTCACCGTTGGAGCAGAATGTGCCGTGAGCTTTTCCGAACAAGGCCACGGTGTGACCTTCGGCAATGACCTCGTCGGGCACGATTTCGTAGTCAGGAACCATCGCGAAATAGCCTTTCCACGCCCTCCGCACGTTCTGCAGACCTCGGACCGATTCGCCGAGGGCATCGAGGAGCCGATGATCCGGAGTGATCAACGCCAGCATGCCCTTCAGGTCGTGAGCATTGATGCGCTCGACGAAGGCTAGCACGACCTGGAGCTTGGAACGCTGGATCACGAGAGGAATGAGTTCGTCGTGAGCAAGGGCTGCGCTCCACTCATCTCGAGCCGGTCCGTCGCGGGCTTCGCATACGCCTTGAGCATTCGCAGCACGTAGCGCGCCAGGAGTTTACCACGTGACTGACGCCAGCCGAGCTCGTTGTCACCGGTAGAGAGTCCGGGGGGTAGACCGCGGTGTACCGGGAAGAGTCGTTGTCAGGGTTGGCGCGGAAGCCGCGGCACTGTAATAGGCCCCGCCTCCAACACCCTGCTCCAGATCCTCCGGCCAACCGCGTCGGCTTCTTTGATGATGCTGTCCTCGTCCATGGTGAGGATCTTGCGGTCGCGCATGATGAACTGTCCGTCCACCATGACGGACTCGATGTCGTCCGGGTGACCGCTGTGAATCAACGCGGACACGATGCGCCCCGCCGGCACGAGGTGGGCCCGCTGGGTGTCCACGACGAGGAGGTCTGCCTTCTTCCCGACTGCGAGCGTGCCGAGGAGGTCTTCCTGCTGCACCGCCCGCGCACCGCCTTGCGTAGCGTCCGCCAGGACGTCTTCCGGCTGAGGCTGGAGACCGGGGACCTCATCCCCGTCGCGATTGCGCCAGATCCGTTCCGTCACCAGGGCGATTCGCATCACCTCGAAGACGTCGTTGGTATTGTTGTCGGTGCCGAGAGCGATGGGGCAGCCCGCCGCTCGCAGGGCCGGGATCGGCGGGCTGACCCCTCGGTTCCCCGCCATCGCGGCCTGGTGCGAGATGATGGTGCCGGACCTACCCAGCAACGCGATCTCGTACTCGTTGACGTAGCGGGCGTGCGCCGCGAACAGCCGGGGACCGAGGAAGCCGTGCCGATCGAGATAAGCCGCCGGACGAACGCCATGGTGCTTTACCATGAACTCGAACTCGGGGCGGCTCTGATTCAAATGGATCGTGTATCCGACAGCGTGGGTCTCGGCGAAGGCGTGGACGCCCTGCAGCAGCTCGGGCGAGGAGGTTTCGGTCAGCGCCGCTGCTGGGAACACGCTGACGCGTCCCTGTTTCGCGCCGTGCCAGGTGGTGAACAAGTCATTGATGCGCTGCAGGCCCTCGTCTCGCAGCCTGGCTGAGAACCTGGGAGCTTCACTCGCGGCGAGCCCCGCCGGCGACATCGGGCCCCGCACGTTCTCGCTATCGCGGACGGACTCCGCGAACACACAGCGCAGCCCCGTCTCCGCCAACGCTGCCGCGTGGCGTTGGATGTTCCCGGTATTCTCCACGATCGTGGTGGTGCCGGTGCGTATGGCCTCCAACGCGGCGACCTGGACCATGAGCGTGGCCTCCTCCCCCTGAAGGAGACTGCCGGGCGAGATCGCCAGGCCCGCGCGGTTGGGGAATCCGAAATCCTCGTTGAAACCGCGCTCGAGAACAGCGCCCATATGGGCGTGACAGTTGATGAGGCCCGGCAAAAGCGCCTTTCCACGTCCGTCGTAGACCTCGGCCAGGGGATATCTCTCGAGGATCGGATCGGTGGGGCCGATCGCCACGACCTTGTCGCCTTCGACGGCGAGCGCCACGTCGCTCTGAACGGCGTCGGGGTTCGCTACGGTGGTATGAGCGAAGACGACGGTCCTGACCTGCGTGGCCGGAGCCATACTCGACGGCGCTCCAGCCTGGAGGGCGCTTTGCTTAAGAAAGAGGGCTGCGGTGCCGGCTCCGGCCCCGGCGAGCAGCTCCCGGCGGGTCAGGTTAGCTCCCACACCACCCCTCTCCTCTCCTCCTCTCACCCCTCTCCCTTCCCCTACGCTGACCTTCGCTTCGCTCCGGTTGAGCGAGCCAGGGGAGGACTGCGAAGGCGACGGCGAGCGACGGCTGGTCGGTTTTGGCATGATGGATGCGCCTGCGCAGCGGGTTGCCAGGAGGTTGCCCATGAGCTGTCGAATTATGCCTCTCGACTGGGCGCGCATCAAGACAAATGGCGTTGCGTAATGTTAAGCGCCGTCCGCTCCGCCGAGCCGTTGCAATATTGCTGGCAATAGCATACATTCGTCCATGCGCATGGTGCTCGATTGCGACGTCTTGGTCGCTGCGCTCAGAAGCGACCAGGGCGCTTCGAGACAACTGGTCCTTGCTGCATTCGACAAGCAGTACCAGCTGCTGCTCTCCGTGCCGGTTGTGATCGAGTACGAAGCGGTGCTGACGCGCACTGAACATCTGGAGGCTGCCGACTTGTCCGCCGAGGATGTCGGGAGGATCCTCGACGGACTCGTCGCGGTGGGCGAGGCAGTTCGCCTGTCGTTCCGCTGGCGGCCGATTCTGACTGATCCAGAAGATGACATGGTGCTCGAAACGGCGGTTAACGGAAGAGCGGATCTTCTGGTAACGTTCAATCAGCGCCATTTTGCAGACGGGGCCGGTCAGTTCGGGGTGGAAGTGGCTTCACCCGCTGAGGCGCTCGCACGGTTGAGGAAACAGTCATGAGAAAGAGTAATTTCGCACTTCGGCTTCAGCCATCCCTGCTCGAAGAGGCTCGGAAGCTGGCCGAAGCAGAGGGCGTCGCGGTCAATCAGCTGATCAACGTCGCCGTGGCCGAGAAGCTCTCAGCGCTACGCACTGACGCCTACTTCGCAGAGCGCGCGGCACGTGCGGACCTGAAGAAAGCACGCCAAATCCTGTCACGCGCTGGCAGGGGCAAGCCCCCAATGAAGGGTGACGAGTTACCACCCAAGCGGAGGAAGAAGTAGGCAGTCGATCCGCTCGCCATCGTGTCTTCCTTCAGGCCCATCTCACTCTGCGGAGCGGATGGCGCTTAACGTCTACGCGCTAACGAAGCC
>JACQVC010000036.1 GCA_016209995.1 Gemmatimonadota bacterium | reverse complement strand
GCCCACAGCAGTCCGCCGCCGTGTCCCGTGCGTGCCGGAATGGAATGTAGCCCGTGCGCGCGGTCGAACTGGACGTCCTGAAGCGAGTAGATCACGTCGAAGCCGGACACCCAGAACGCCACGGCGAGCGCCAGCACAACGGGTGAATACCACGGCTGCGGCCACGCGCCCGCGATAGCCAGGTAGCCCCCAACGGGCGCGATCCCCAGCGACATTCCCAACAGCGTGTGAGTCAGCTCGGTGAACCGCTTTGTGTAGGCGTAGAGCAGCACCCACGCCAACGCCACGGGCGACAGCCACCCCACCAGCGGATTCAGCGCGAACGCCGTGGTCACGAAAACGCCCGAGGCCATCACCACGGACCACGCGGCCGCGCGCACGGAAATCGCGCCGGTCACCAGCTCGCGACGGGCCGTACGCGGGTTCAGCGCGTCGAGCTTACGATCCGCAACGCGATTGAAGGCCATCGCCGCGAACCTAGCCGCGCTGAACGCCAGCACGATGAGCGCGACGTCCACGACTGTCACCGCGTGCTCGTAACTGGCCAGCACGACGCCCAGCCCCGCGAACGGCAGCGCGAACAGCGTATGCGGCAGCTTGACGAAGCTGGCGTAGCGGGCGACCCAACCGCTGCCCGCGAAGGTCTGCCCTTCCCGTCGGGTCGTCGCGTGCGCGCGTGCGCTCACGGGATCCCCAGCCTCCCCCACATCTCATCGATGCGGGCCTTCACGGCCGGGTCCATCGCGATCCGCTCAGGCCACTCGCGCGTGAACCCTTCCTCCGGCCACTTGCGCGTGGCATCGATCCCCATCTTCGAGCCGTAGGCGGGTCCCCTGGCTGCGTGGTCCAGATCGTCCGCCGGACCCAGCGTGAACCGCACATCGCGCTCGGGATCGATGTTGTTCAGCGCGATGCACCAGGCCTCGATGGGATCCTGCACGTTCACGTGGTGGTCGAGCACGATGATGACTTTCGCCAGCGCCAACAGCCCCTGGCCCCAGAGTCCGTTCATGACCTTCCACGCCTGACCGGGATACTCCTTGCGAATGCTAACGAAAACGAGGTTGTGGAAGATGCCTTCCGGCGGCATGTGATAGTCCACGATCTCGGGCATCGTCAGGCGAAGCAGCGGCAAGAAGATCCGCTCCGTGGCGTTGCCGAGGTAGTAGTCCTCCATTGGCGGAAGGCCGACGATCGTGGACGGATAGACGGCGCGCTCGCGATGGGTGAGACGCTCCACGTGAAAGACGGGGAAATAGTCGGCCGTCGTGTAGAACGCGGTGTGGTCGCCGAACGGGCCCTCCAGTGCCAGCGGCTCACTCGGATCCACGTATCCCTCGAGCACGATCTCCGCGTGCGCCGGCACCTGGAGCCCATCCGCCGACTCGAACGTCAGCACGGGCTGCTTGGCCAGGAATCCGGAGAACAGGAACTCGTCGATTCCGGGTGGCAGCGGCGCGCTCTGCGCGTACATCGTGGCCGGATCGCAACCGAGCGCCACGACCACGGGCATCCGCTGCTCGCCGCGGTCGCGATAGCGCCGGAAGTGAGCGGCCCCGCCCTTGTGGCGCTGCCAGTGCATGATCGCCGCCCGCGGACCCAGGAGCTGCATACGGTACAGCCCCACGTTCTGGATTCCCGTTTCCGGGTCACGCGTCAGGACCATGGGGTACGTGATGAACCGCCCCGCGTCCTTCGGCCAGCAGTGCTGCACGGGTAACCGCCCGATATCCAGCGCCTCCCCCTCCACAATGATGTCCTGAACCGGAGGCTGACCCCGATAGCTACGCGGCGGGACCTTGAGCAGCTCCGCCAGTCGGGGAATGGCCTGCACGGTCTCTACCACACCCTTCGGAAGCTGAGGCGATAGCAGCTCGGCAATCCGGCTCGCGTGCTCCTCGACGCTCTCGACCCTGAGCGCCATGGCCATCCGCCTCGCCGAGCCAAACAGGTTGATCGCCAGCGGGAACGCGCTCGGGATGCCTCCCGGCAGGAGCGGCCTCTCGAACAGAAGCGCCTTCCCACCGCCGGGCGACTTCATGACCCGATCCGCAACCTCCGTGATCTCGAGTATCACAGACACCGGCTCGCGGATGCGGACAAGCTCGCCCGCTTCGTCGAGCGTGGTGATGAACTCCTGCAGGTCGCGGTAGGCCATAGGAAGTCAGCGATCAGCTGGTTTCGTCCCCACATGGATCGCGGCGATCCCGCCCCAAAGGAGCTCCCACCTTACCTCCCCCAACCCGGCTGTCATCATTTGCCGCGCCAGCTCGCCCGGGCCGGGGAAGTCCAGCACCGATGCCGGCAGGTAGCTGTACGCCCACGGATGCCCGGACACGACCCGACCCACGAGCGGGAGCACACGGCGAAAGTAGAACAGGTACAGCTGCCGGAGCGCGCGGTTGGGCGGCACCGTGAATTCCAAGATGACCAGCCTCCCACCAGGTCGCAGCATCCGGGCCAATTCTCCGAGCCCGTCACCCAGGGATGCCAGATTCCGCACGCCGAACGCCACCATCGCCCCAGCGAACGAGCCCGCCCTGAACGGCATTTGCAGGGCGTCCGCGCACACCGCGCGAACCGGCAGCGCACCGAGCTTGGGCAACCCCTCCGCCAGCATCGCCTGAGCGAAGTCGCAGGCGAGTACCTGACCCTGGAAGCCGCGGCGACGCGCCAGCTCCAGGCTCAGGTCGAACGTGCCGGCGCAACAGTCCAGGTAATGACCTCCGGGGACCCGTTCCCACCCCAGAAGATCGACGGCCCGGCGCCTCCACGCCCGGTCCGCATTCAGGCTCAGCAGGTGGTTGAGCAGATCGTAGCTGGGCGCGATCTCCGAAAAAGCTCGCCGGATGCGGCGAGCATGCGCCGCTCCGGGCTGCTCGCCCGCACCCCGCTCAGCCGCCAGCTCAGCCCCCCGTTGAGCCCAGCGCTCTTCGCCCGCGTCGCGCCCGCGCGCGTCGCGAGGCCGCTCCATCTCCGCCTGCTTGGCTATGTTCCACCCGCTCACGTAGAATGAGGAGGCGTGAAGCTAGGGACCTGTGGAGGGTGGATCAAGAATGACCTCCGCGTCCCCGGCACTCCGGCCACACAACCACCCCTGAAGAACGACGGCGATGTGCGCGTAATGCTGTCAGAATCCCGCCGATGCATGAAACGCGCGGAGTCTCCCGGTCGTAGGGATCTCCCGCGTCGGCCGTTCGCGGGCCCGCATCGGCATGCACCCTGGTCCACGAGTCCGGAGACGCCAAGCTCACGTGCCATACGCGGAGCTCGATGACAAGGAACTCGTCAAGCTTGCGCGGGAAGGCCGCGAACCTGCCTACCGGGAGTTGCTCTCTCGATACCAACGCCCCGTCTTTTCCCTCGTCTATCGAATGGTTCGAGACCGCGCGACGGCCGAGGATCTTGCCCAGGAAACCTTCGTGCGCGTATTCAATTCGATCGACACGTATGATCCGGCCTACAAGTTCAGTAGCTGGATCTTCAAGATCGGCAACAACCTGGCCATCGATCACCTGCGCAAGCGCAAACTGGACACTCTCTCGATCGAGGGTTCGCCGCATGCGACGACCGCGGACCAGCAGGAAAGCAGTCGCATCACGGTCGAGGCGGGTGGCGAGAACCCGGAGCAGTACGTGGTCCACCGGGAGCTAGGAAGCCACATCGAGCGGGCCATCGGCGATCTGCGGCCCGAATACCGCACCGCGATCACGCTGCGGCACGTGGAAGGATACAGCTATGAGGAGATCGCCGAAGTCATGGAGCTGCCGCTGGGCACGGTCAAGACGTACATCCATCGGGCCCGCAGCGAGCTGAAGGAGAGACTCGGCCATCTGGTCGAGTGACCCTCATGGGCGGTCCCCCAAGGCCTGCCGACCGGGGGTTCCGGCCCGGTGAAACTCCGACGCGCGGTGTTCCGTAGGGGTAGTCGGGAACTGAATATGGAGGAGACGGCGCAATCATGAAGGCCGCGACCGAGCACCTGAGCGACACGCTCCTGCAAGACTACGCCGAGGGCGTGGTCTCGGGCGCAGAGCTTGCGGCTGTCGAAGCGCACCTGGTGGGTTGCACCGGCTGCCGCAGCGGGGTCGCAGGCTGGCGTGCCCTCCTGGCGAACCTCGGCGAGCTGCCGCGGCTCGCGCCCTCGGCGGCGTTCGCCGACCAGGTCATGGCGCGGGTGAAGATCCGCACTCCTCTGGCTGTGCGCGTGCTCGCGTGGGTTCGTTCACTCTTCCCGTTCCCGGCGACGCCGCGTACGTGGGCGCTCGCGACCGCAGCCGCCATGGTTCCGGTGGCGATCGTGGGCGGCGCAGCCTACTGGGTGTTCTCGTATCCCGGCGTCACGCCCGGCAACGTGCTGACCTTCCTCGTCTGGCGGGCCGGCGACGCCGTGGGCGGTTTTGTTGCGCAGACCACTACGGCTCTTCTGGAGAGCCGGTTCGTCCTCCCGGCCTATACCATACTCGAGGCCTTGGCGAGGTCGCCGGGGGCGGCGGTCGCGACGGTGAGCACCTTCAGCGCGCTCACGGCCCTCGCGCTCTGGGTCCTTTATCGGAACGTATTCACGGCTCGATCGGTGGATGGCAGACATGCTGCGCACCTCTTCGCGTTCTAGCCTGCACCCGCTCTGTGCGCTGATCGCGGGCCTCGCGCTGCTCGGCACGCCGCCGCTTTTCGCCCAGGAGCACGGCGTCGTCTCGAGCGAGATCGCCGTCTCGAGCCGCGAGGCCGCCCTCGACCTCGAGCTCCAGGGTGGCCGCCGCCTCGAGATCACGTTTCGGGACGGCCAAGTCCGGATCGATGGCGAGCCGGCCGGCACGTACACGGCCGGTGATGCGCTCGACCGCTCGTGGCGTGAGCTGCTCGGCCGTGCCGTCTCGCTGGACAACGGTCCGCTCGCCGAGGCGCTCGTGGCTTGGGCGCCGCCCGCTGACCTGCCGGCCGCAGCGACCGAGCTGGCCGCTC
The DNA here is from genome assembly GCA_016209995.1 of Gemmatimonadota bacterium. Taxonomy (GTDB): domain Bacteria; phylum Gemmatimonadota; class Gemmatimonadetes; order Longimicrobiales; family Gaopeijiaceae; genus JACQVC01. The sequence continues at coordinate 2,642 of JACQVC010000036.1, read as the reverse complement.
GCCTCGACACGGCCCTGGAGGCCGCGGCGACCGCTCAGGCCGCCAATCTGCCGGCTGTCACCCCAACAGGTGGAGTCACGCTCGAGGGGGGTGACGCGCTCCGTCGCCTGCTGCGGGACGCCGCTCGGCTTCCGGGCCTGGCTGCCGCGCTCGAGGAGTTGGAGCTCGATCGCCTCCGGCTCTACGACGACGATGTGACCATCCCGGCCGATGAGGTCGTGGAGTCGACCGTGGTCATCGTGGACGGAGACCTGGACGTATACGGCACGGTGCGGAGCGACGTCCTGGCGATCGATGGCAACGTCAGGCTCCACGAGGGCGCGCGTATCGAGGGAGACGTGCGGCTCGTCGACGGCCAGCTCGATCGACAGGGCGGCCAGCTCCTCGGTTCCGTCCGCGACATCGAGGCCGACGTGGAGCGCGTCGTCCGCGAGAGCGAGGTCGAGCGCCGGATCGAGGAGGCCGTGAGACGGAGCGCGGGCCGGCGCGATGCCTTTAGCCCCTTCCGCTACATCGGCGAAGGCATCGCCGGGATCATCCACGCGCTTGCGATGTTCGCCGTGTTCGCGCTCCTGGGCAGCGGGGTGGTCTTCTTCGCCCGCGACAAGCTCGAGACCGTGGCCGATACGGCGCGCCACGTGACCGGGCGCGCCGCCGGCGTCGGGCTCGCCGGCCTGTTTCTCCTCGTCCCGGCGTTCATCCTCGGTATCATCGTGCTGGTCGTATCGCTCGTGGGCATTCCACTCCTGCTCGTGTGGATCCCGCTCTTCCCGCTGGCGGCTTTTGCCGCTTGCGTCCTGGGCTACCTGGGCGTGGCGCATGGGATCGGTGAGTACGTGGCGTCCCATCGCTTCGAGGGCCTGGAGTGGCTGCGCCGCTCGAACTCGTACTACTACATGCTCACGGGGCTGGGGGCGCTGCTGGCTGCCTTCGTGGCGGCCCAGGCCGTCTCGATCGGTGGGCCGTGGTTCGGCGTTCTCAAGGGTTTGCTCATCGCTCTGGGTGTCTTTGCCACGATGGCCGCGGTGGTCATCGGGTTGGGCGCCGTGATTCTCTCACGGGGCGGTACCAGCCGCGAGTTCGTCGGGCGTGACGCCGCCGGGCTGTCCGACATGGAGCCCGGACTGGCCGACGTGGAGAGCAGCAATGCGTAGCCCGCGCACCGCTGCGATCGTCGCGAGTCTGCTCCTGGCATGCGCGCCGGTCAGCAATGCGCAGAGTTGGCGCACGGTGACCAAGGTGCGCCACCTCGCCGCCGAGGATCAGCTCGATGTGAACGTGCGCTACGGTGCGGGCGTGTTCCGTCTCCGTGCCGCGGAGGCCGGCGTGCTGTACCGCATGCGGCTCCGCTACGATGAGGACGTGGTCGAGCCTCTGGCTGAGCTGAACGGCAATGACCTGGAGCTCGGAATCCGCGGCTCGGGTCGGATGCGCGGCTGGCATAAGGAGGGGGCGGGCGAGCTCGAGCTGGAGCTGGTGCGCGGCATCCCTGTCGATCTGAATCTGGAGATCGGCGCGACGCGCTCCATCATCGACCTGGGCGGTCTCTCGCTCACGGCTCTGGACGTCTCGGCCGGCGCCAGCGAGAGCACGATCTCGGTTTCGGAGCCGAACCCCGTTCGCCTGAGCGATGCCAGGTTCCAGGTCGGCGCCGTCAGCTTCCGTGCCGAGGGTCTGCAGAACCTCAACGCGGAGCGCATCGAGCTGAAGGCCGGCGTCGGCGAGGTCACTCTGGATTTCTCCGGCCAGCCGCAGGAAGAGACCACGGTGGACGTGGAGATGGGCCTCGGGTCCCTCACGCTGCGCTTCCCCCGCGGCGTCGGCGTCCGCATTATCAAGAACACGTTCCTGGCCTCGTTCGACTCGGAGGGCCTGCTGAAGCAGGGGGACGCGTACCTATCGCCGGACTGGGAGTCGGCGCCCCGCCGCGTGACCGTTCAGGTGAAAGCGGCCCTCGGATCGATCGACGTGCAGTGGGTGCCGTAAACGCACCCGGGGCCCCCACGCAAACGCACGTTTGCGTGGGGAAGCACAACCATCGGAACGGGAGATAGTCAGATGTTGAGCACGCTGCTCACGCTCTTCCTGGTGGGACTCGTCACGCTGGTGGTGGGCGGTATCGTGCTGGCCATCATTGGGGTGATCGCTTCCGTGGCGCTGGGAATCGCGGCTGTTCTGCTCTTCAAGATCGCCCCGATCGTGCTGGTCGGTTACATCGTTCTGCGGCTGATCGCGGGGCGGCGAGGCCGTCGACGGCTCACGGCGGAGGATCGGCGCTGGCTGGAGACGGGCGAGTGACCCCTAGCAGGTCCCTGAGAAACCGCTAGAGCCCGACCACGCGGATCGCGTCGCCCAGCTCAATGCCCAGGCGATCGGCCGCCCGGTCATCGCGAACGGCGATCTCGAGCAAGCTGTCCGAATTGATTAGGGCCACAGCCTCGCCGGACGGAACGTCGGCGTAGGTCCTGCGGACACTCAGTCGCATACTCCCCAGCTCGACCCGGGCTCCGGGCGTCAGCCATTCGCCCGGCACATCCGTGACCGCGTTTCCGAACCGGTCGATCAGCACCACTTCCCCCCTGACCTCGTTTCCCTGCCGCACCGCGCTCGGCAGCGCCAGACGCACCGGATCCTCGAGCGGG
>JACQVC010000035.1 GCA_016209995.1 Gemmatimonadota bacterium | reverse complement strand
GCATGGCTGCTCCGGCTTCAAGCGGCCGTGGCGCTGGCCGCGGGCGCGTACGACAAGGCCCTCGACTACGACCGCCGGGCAGTCCGCCGCCACTTCGGGAACGCGCTCGCGTACGATCAGCTGTACCGCGCCCAGGCCTTCGACGGACTTCGGCAGCGCGATTCCGCGATCGCTTTGTACGAGGAAGTCGCGTCGCCGCGCAGCATCGCCGCCGGCCCCCGCGCTCTGACCCTGCACCTCGCCTATCTGCCGGTGCTGCATCAGCGGCTAGGCGAACTCTATGCGGATGCCGGCGACCGGGCGAAAGCGGCGCAGCACTACGCGGCATTCCTCGAACTGTGGTCCAACCCGGACCCCGAGCTTCGGCCGCAGGTCGAGGCCGCACGTCGCGCGCTCGAGCAGCTCCGCGGCGAGCGAGCGGGCGTGTAGTTGACCCGGAGCCACACGTGAGTCAGGGCCTCGGATCATTCCTCGGGCGTGTCCGGGCGCTGCCGCTCGTTCGCGTGCTCGTGATCTACGCGGCGGCCTCGTGGATCGTTCTTCAGGTGGCCGCCATCTTCGTGCCGCAGTTCGGCCTCCCCCGATGGTTCTTCCATGCTGCCCTCGTGCTTCTGCTGATCGGTCTACCGATCATTCTGGCGACGGCGGTGGTGCAGCAGGGTCTTCGCCGTGCGGGCGAACATGTGCCGTTCGCCGAGTTCAAAGTGGAGGGCGAGCGCCGAGCGGTCGCGCCGGCCGGTCCTCCTCCTCCGCTCCCTGCGCCCGTGCATGTCGCCTCACGCTGGCTCACGTGGAAGAAGTCGATCCTCGGCGGCGTGTTAGCGTTCACGGCGTTGACGATCGTGGGCGCCGTCGTGGTTCTGCGCGGCGCGGGGCGCGTGACCGAGGCCTACGGCGAGGCCGGCGATGCGTTCGGGGAGCGCGCTTGGATGATCGTGGCCGACTTCGAGGGGTCTCCGGACGAGCCCGACGTGGCCGCGGCCGTTCGCGAAGCGCTTACCCTCGACCTCCAGCAGTCCCGTTATGTGAATGTTTTCGCGCGCTCGCAGATCGACGGTGTGCTGCGGCTCATGGAGCTGCCTGAGACGACGCGGGTCACGCCTGGGCTGGCGCGTGAGATCGCACAGCGCGAGGGACTGGCTGCGGCGCTAGTAGGCACGGTCTCCAGGCTGGGCGACCGCTACGTGCTCGGTGCTAAGGTGCTGCGCCCGGCTAATGGTGAGGAACTCGTTGTCGTCACGAGCACAGCAGCACGCGACCGGCTCGTGGAAGCCGTTCAGGCCCTGTCTCGCGAGATCCGTTCCCGGCTCGGTGAGTCGCGCGATGCGATTCAGACGAGCGCGCCCCTGCCGCGCGTCACGACCCGGTCGCTGGAGGCTCTGCAACGCTACGCGCGCGCCGAGGAGGCGCTCGCCCGCGGTGAGTACGAGCAGGCCGTCGCCATGGCGGAAGCGGCGATTGCGCTCGACCCGGAGTTCGCGATGGCGCACCGTCTGGCAGGGGTCGCGAACTACAACCTCCGCCGCCTGTCGGAGGCGCGACGGTACATAAGTCGCGCCTACGAGCTCCGTGACAAGCTCTCGGAACGAGAGCGGCTCCACATCGAGGCGTTCTACGCGCAGGAGCCTCGGTCTGATCCGCGGCAGGCCGTTGCGACATACGAGCTGATCCTCGCGACGTATCCGGATGACGCACGGGCAGCCAACAACGTAGCGGTGGGTAGTGCGGATCTAGGGGACTGGGAACGGGGCTATCGTTCCGCGCGGCGCGCCATTGAGCTCAACCCGTACACCGCGCAGGGCTATCTCAATGCGGTCGTCGGTGCGATGCGCCTGGACCGCCGGGCTACTGCGGATACCCTGGCGCGACTCGCGATGACTCGTGGCCTCACCGAGCCCGCCACGCGTTTTCTGTGGTGGCATTCCCTCGCCGAGGGCCGGTGGGCCCGTGCCGATGCGGTCTGCGATTCACTGCTCGCGAGTGCCGCCCCGCGCGGCGACTGGCGGGGTCTCGATGAGAGCTCCTGCGGTGCGCTGGACGTTGCCCGCGGGCGGGTCGGCCGCGCCGTGGAGCGGCTGGGCCGCGGGGCGGCGATCCGCAGTGAGGGTAAGCAGTATGTGTTCTACTATCATTCGGTGGCCTCCCTGGTGGAGGCCGAGCTCATCCGCGGGCGCCAAGCCGAGGCCAGACGTGCGCTGGAACTTGCCCTGGCGCGGCACCCGCTGGATTCGATCCCGAAACCCGACCGGTTCATCGCAACCTATTGGGTGGCAGCGGCGGCAGCGCAGCTTGGCGACATTGCCAGGGCGGAGCGTTTCGCCGCGGCCTACGCTGCGGATACGACCGGCTGGTTCGAAGCGGCGTGGTTGCTCAGGCTTCGGGCCGTCATCGCGCTGGCGTCGGGTGCGTATCAAGAGGCGCTGGAGTACGATCGCCGGGCCATGGATCGGCAGTTCGGGGCGGCCCTGGTGTACGATCAGCTTTACCGCTCGGAGGCCTTCGACGGCCTCGGGCAACGCGACTCTGCGATCGCTGTGTACGAGGATGCCGCGGCGCCGCGCAGCATCGCCAGCGGTTCGGGCCGAGGATTCTTCAGCCTCCCGCCTTACCTGGCGCGCCTCCCTCTTGTGCACCGCAGGCTGGGCGAGCTGTATGCCGGGGCGGGTGACCGGGTGAAAGCGGCGCAGCACTACGGCAAGTTTCTCGAGCTCTGGTCGAACGCGGACCCGGAACTCCGACCACAGGTGGAAGCCGCGCGTCGGGCCCTCCAGCAGCTGGGCGGCGAGCGCGCGGGCACGTAGAGGCTGAGGGCGAGAAAGTGACCGAGGCTCGTAGACCTTTCGTCGGCCGGATCCGCGCGCTGCCGCTCGTGCGCGTTCTCGTCGTCTATGCGGCGGCCTCGTGGGTTGTCCTTCAGATCGCCGCGATCTTCGTCCCGCAGTTTGGCCTGCCCCGGTGGTTCTTTCACGCGGCCGTCGTGCTTCTGCTCATCGGTCTCCCGATCATCCTCGGTACGGCGATCGTGCAGGATTGGCTTCGGCACGTCCCTCACCATGTTCCACTCCCCGAGTTTGAAATCGAAGGCGCACGGCAGCCTGCTGCGCCGGCGGCGCCTGCGGCCGTGCCGGCGTCCGCCCACGCGCTTTCCCGATGGCTCACGTGGCAGAAGTCGATCCTAGGAGGAGTGCTCGCGTTCACGGCGCTGGCGCTTGTGGGCGCGGTCGTGGTCCTGCGGGGCACGGGCCGCGTCACCGAAGCGTACGGCGAGGCCGGCGACGCGTTCGGCGAGCGCGCGTGGGTCCTTGTCTCCGATTTCGAGAGTCCGCCGGATGAGCCGGTCGTGGCCGCTGCGGTCGGCGAGGCGTTGATCGTCGATCTTGAGCAGTCCCGGTATCTAAACGTCTACGCGCGGTCGCAGGTCGGCGGCATCCTGCGGCTCATGGAGCTGCCCGACACAGTGCGTGTGGACGAGAAGCTGGGCCTGGAGATCGCCCAGCGGGCCGGTCTCAGCGCAACGATCGTGGGGAGCGTTTCGCGACTGGGGGAGAACTACGTGCTCGCAGCGCGGGTGCTCCGGCCCGCGACGGCGGAGCGGTTGATCAGCGTTCGCGCGATGGCGGCTCGGGAGCGGCTCGTCGAGGGCGTGGAAGCGCTGTCCCGCGAGATCCGGTCTCGGCTGGGAGAGTCGCGCTCTGCCCTGGGGGCGAGCCGTGGACTCGAACAGGTCACGACGCGCTCACTGGAGGCGATGAAGCGCTACGCCCAGGCGGTGGAGGCCCTGAATCG
>JACQVC010000034.1 GCA_016209995.1 Gemmatimonadota bacterium | reverse complement strand
CTACAACATCCGGCTGAACGGCCCGATCAGCCTCGAGGGTACCGCCACGTACGTTCCCACGACGCGACCTGTGATCGATCCCAATCGAGCGGAGGGCAACCGTAAGGTGGGCGAGGCCGACGTACAACTCGGCCTGATTCAGGCCGCGGTGCAACTGACGCCGGTGGGCGACCGGACGTGGCATGGCCTGGCCCCCTTCCTGCTCATCGGTGGCGGCGTGGGATTCGACCTGGCCGGAGACCAGATCATCGACAATCGCATCGCCGCCGATGACCGGTTCCAGTTCGGGACGACCTTCGTCGGCGATCTCGGCGCGGGGCTGCGCTGGGTTCCGACTCGTAGTTGGGGGCTTCGCACTGATGCGCGCTTCACTCTCTGGCAGCTCGACACTCCAGTCGGCTACCGCCGCGCCGGTCGAGGTCTGGGAACGGTGGAAGAGAACGAGTGGGTTTCGGGCCTGATCTTGACCGTCGGCGTGGTGTTCAACTTCTAAGAGGGCCCCTCACCGCCGTCATCATGTCGCCGAGCGATCGCCACCCCCAGGCCGACTGGTTGCCCGCAGGGGAAGCTCTCGCGCGAATCCTGCACGAGATCGAAGCGCTTTCCAGCCATGAGATCGCCCTCAAAGCGGCGCTCGGGAAGGCGATTGCCGAGGATGTTACGTCGCCCGTCACGCTGCCGCCGTGGGACAACAGCGCCATGGACGGCTACGCGGTGCGTCACGACGACATCCGTGGCGCATCCCAAGCTCATCCCGTGCGTTTGCGCATCGTGGATCGCGCTGCAGCCGGCAGCGTCCCAACGCGCAGCGTCGGCGTCGGAGAGGCGATCCAGGTCATGACCGGAGCGCCGATACCACGCGGCGCCGACTCCGTTGTTCGAGTGGAGGATACCGATGCGGGTCTTTCCCAGCCCGGCAGCGTGACCATCCACACTGACCGCGACGGCGGTCATAACATCAGACCACGTGGGGAGGACCTGCGCGAAGGCGACGTGGTCGTGAAGGCGGGCACCACGCTTCTTCCCGCTCACATCGGAGTGCTGGCCGCCGTGGGGCGAGGCTCGTTGCGGGTGCACGCCTCGCCCCGCGTAGCTCTGCTGTCCAGTGGCGACGAGCTCGTGAACCTGGACATGTTCGAGGAAGTACTGGCGGGACGTCGCGTGCCCAACTCGAACGCTCCTGCTCTCGCGGCGGCTGTCCAGGCGGCCGGTGGCCAGCCGATCGACCTGGGAATCGCCAGAGACAACCGGGACGACATCCGCCGCTGTCTCGAGCCGGCGACCGATGCCGATGCGCTGGTAACCTCGGCGGGCGCGAGCGTCGGGGAGCGCGATCTCCTCAAGAGCGTGCTGGGCGAGATGGGGTTCCACCTGGGGTTCTGGCGCGTCAAGATGCGACCCGGAAGTCCCTTCAGCTACGGCTCGCTCTACCGCGCCGAACGAGCCCCCATGCCGGTCTTCGGACTCCCCGGAAACCCCGTCTCGGCCATCCTTACCTTCGAGCTTTTCGTGAGGCCTGCCCTGCGCAAACTCGGTGGCCACCGCTCGCCGTTCCGTGCGACGGTGGCAGCGACCGCCGGCGAGCCACTTCCAGCCGCCAGGGGATTGACCCACTTCGTGAGGGTGCGGCTCACCTGCGAGCACGGCGTCTGGACCGCCTGGCCCACCGGCCCGCAGGGATCCGCAATACTGACGAGCGTAGCCGCCGCGGATGGGCTGGCCATCGTGCCGGCGGACGTCCAGGGAATTCCCGCGAATGGGCGCATGACCGTCATCCTGCTGGACAGCGGCAGCAGCGTTCGTGCGGAACCGCCGTTCTAGTCTGCTGGCTCCAAGTCTGTAGACCATGTTCGATACCGTGTAACCGCCCTCGCGACAGCGAATGAGAGCTTGGAATTCCGTGCCTCTGCTCGCTCTGGCGCTCGGCGTCCATGGCTGCACGCTTCCGCGCTGGCCGGTGCAGGGACCGGTGACGTCACCCTTCGGTGTGCGCTGGCTCAGTCTGCTCCCCGAGGTTCACACCGGCGTGGACATCGCTGTCCCGGAGGGCACGCCTGTCCGGGCCATGGCCGCGGGAGTTGTTCGCTTCGCGGGTGAGGCAGGAGAGTACGGTCGCGCGATCATCGTGGATCATCGGGGCGGCTGGAGTACGCTGTACGCTCACCTCTCGGAGATTCACGTTCAGGCGGGAACCCAGATTGGCGGACACGAGGTCATCGGCTTGAGCGGCCGCACCGGCAACGCCACCGGACCGCACCTGCACTTCGAGACGAGGGCCGGAAGCCGCCCGCGTGACCCGGTACCACTCTTGGGCGGCCGTCCGTGAGGCAACCAGTTAATCTCTGCCCCTCAGCGCACGAATCTCCGCCGCGAGTCGAGGCACCACCTCGAAGAGATCGCCGACAATCCCGTAGTCCGCGACCTTGAAGATCGGGGCTTCGGGATCCTTGTTGATGGCCACGATGATGTGGGATGTGCGCATTCCCGCCAGATGCTGGATCGCTCCGGACACGCCGATCGCGAAGTAAAGCCGGGGAGATACCGTCTTCCCCGTCTGCCCGACCTGCTCCGCGTGCGGGCGCCACCCCGCATCGACCACGGCCCGAGACGCACCGAGCACCGCGTGCGGTCCCAACGCGTCGCGGAGCTCCTCGAGCAACGGCCAGTTCGCTGGATCACGCATCCCCCGACCACCGGACACGATGATGGGCGCCTCCGCAACGTCCAGCCGGTCATCGCCCGCCGCCCTCAACTCGACGAACCGCGACGCGGAGCTGGCAGCGGCGAAGTCGACCTGCCGCTGCTCGACCACACCCGCCGCCGCGCGCTCAACGGCCGTAAACACGCTGGGCCGCAGGGAAGCCAGCACCGGCGTCGCGTCGATGGTCACGCGAGCGTAAGCCTTGCCGGCAAAGACCGGACGCACGATGACGATGCGGCCACCTTCGACCCTCAGCTCCGTCACCTCCGTCGCGAGTGGCAGATCCAGGAGTGCCGCCACGCGTGGGGACAGGTCCTTCCCGAGCGCCGTAGCGGGAAACAGGACGCACGAGTAGCTGCCGTCGCGAATCACGGAGGCGACGACGTGCGCGACCCGCTCTCCGGTGTAGTGCTGGAGCTCAGCGTACTCGGCGACGATGATGCGGACGGCCCCATAGGCACGCAGCCCAGTAGCTGCCTGGCTGACACCCGACCCGCCCACCAGCAGCGCTTCCGCCTCGCTTCCCATCTGCGCGGCCAGCGTCGCAGCCGCGCTCACCACCTCGCTCGCAACGCCACGCAGCTTTTCGTTTCGTTGCTCCGCAAAAGCGAGCACCTTACCCATCCGCGATCCCTCTTCTCCGATCTCTCACAGCACCCGCGCTTCTTCCCTCAACAGCCGCACCAACTCCGGCACCGCATCGGTCCCGCTGCCGACGACTCTCCCCGCGGGCCGCTCCGGCGGCTCCTCCAGTTTCCCTACCTGCAGCCGCGGAGCCGGCAGCTGCACTACTCGCTCGTCGAGCGGCTTCTTCTTGGCGGCCATGATG
>JACQVC010000093.1 GCA_016209995.1 Gemmatimonadota bacterium | reverse complement strand
TCCAGACACACGCCGGGGCCCCCTCCCGCCCTAGCGGCGAGAGAGCGATAGAGCGCGTGTGCGCGTGAGCACCACCGGTGGCGCGCACTCGTACAGAATGCAGTCTTCGATACGAACGCAGTCGCAGGTCAGTCCCGTCTCGAGGAGTCGCTTCATCTTCGCCGCTCGGCCAATGAGTGCTTCCAGCTCCGGCAGCTTACGTCGCGCGAGCAGACGCCAACGCTCAGTAATCGGTACGGCTGGATGGCTGTCATCGATGTGCGTGCGAATCTCACGGACGCTGAAGCCGAGACCGCGCGCGGAGCGAATCACCTGGAGTGTCCCGATCGTGTTCGCGTCGTAAACGCGGCGCCCGCTCGATCGTCCGGGCAGCGGCATGAGCCCGATGCTCTCATAGTAGCGGATAGCCGACGGGCGCACGCCAGCGCGTCGCGCGACTTCGCCGATGCTCATGGTCTCCATGGATCAACTCCCGCTGTTGACCTCAAGTGCACTTGAAGTGCTACGGTGAGGAACGGCTGTCAACCCCGAGGCCGTCGCAGCGCGGAAGGCCTGCGCACGCCGGCGGCTCATCAACCGAGGGAGGTGTGATATGCACGGAATGAACGGGAAGCGCATCGTGCTCGGCGGCCTGCTCGCGGGCATCGTGATCAACGTCATCGAGTTCGGCGTCGAGCCGCTTCTCGGAGCCAGCTACGAGGAGTGGCTGCGCGCTCTCGGCCTGCAGCCGCCGGGGGAGACGACCATGCTGGCGATGGCGGGGCTGGCGTTCATCTCGGGATCGTGGCGGTGTGGCTCTATGCGGCCATCCGACCGCGGTTCGGCGCCGGCACGGCGACCGCCATTCTCGCCGGCGTCGTCCTATGGGCGTTGGAGTGCTTCTTCCCGAATATCGTCATGGCCGCCTTCAGCGTGCTTTCCGGCCGACTCTTCTGGCTGGCAACCATCATTCCGCTCGTCGAGCTGCCGCTCGCCACGCTGGCTGGCGCCTGGGTGTACCGCGAGGAAGCGGCTTAGGGCGGCGACGCCGGGATTCATCACGCTCCGGGGCAACGCGGAGGGGCCGCCGTTACCACGGCATGTACGCCCTCCGCAAGGCCGTGGCCTGACCGGCACCGACACGGCATGGCCAGACGCCGAAAGCTCGACTACTCCGAACGGAGGGTAACCGCCGGATCCACGCGCGAGGCCTGCAGCGCCGGGACAAGACCCGCCAGCAGCGCCAGCAGCACGGTCCCTAGCAGCACCACAGCTAGCGTTGGGGGATCCGTCGGCAGCACACCGTACAGCAGTGAGCGCAGCAGCCGCCCGGACCAGAGCGCGACGATAAGACCCGCGCCGGCCCCCACGGCGGCCACGCCCAGAATGCCCGCGAGCACGAGCCTCACGATCCCTAGCCGCTGCGCGCCCAGCGCCAGGCGCAAGCCCATCTCGCGCGTCCGATCCTGGACGAGAACCATGAAGACGCCGTAGATGCCCAACGCAGCCAGCGAAAGGGTGACGCATGCGAAGAAGAGCAGAACGCTTGCGGCGAATCGCCGGCTAGCGGCGGGACGGCGAAGCACGTCGGACATCCGCTCCTCACCGAGCACACGGACTTGCGGGTCGACCCGCGCGAAGGCCTCTCTCACGACCCCGGCCACTGACCCGACGGGTGGACCTGCGGTCCGGACGAGCAGCGTGCTGGGCGCCTGGTTGCCCATCCTGCGCAGCGGGTAGTACGCCCGGGGGTGGAGGTTGAGGAACTGCCGGTAACGCGTGGCAGCCACGACGCCCACCACAGTGAACCACGTGTCTTCATAGCCGAAGCCGTTGATCCGCTTGCCCAGCGGGTCCTCGCCGGGCCAGAGGATTCGCGCGAGCACCTCGTCCAACACGACGACCGGATCCGCGTTCGGCAGGTCGTCGGCCTCCGTGATCCCCCGTCCTCGCCTCAGCGGCATGCCCATGGCTTGGAAGTGACCGGGCAGGACCACGTCGACCGCGACGTAGGGGTTGTTGGCGCGCTGTTCCTCGTCAGTCTGGCCTTCGGCCCTCAACACCACCTCGAGCCGCTGTTGGAGCGGAGGACCCAGCGTCGGCCTCACGGCGATTATGTCAGGCCGTGCCTCGAGGTCCCGCGCAATCTGCTCCAGACCCAGCAGGTAGCTTTCGGGCACCTCGAAGAACCAGTACGGGACATCGAGATCAACCACGGTCAGATCACGCGGGTCAAGCCCCGGGTCCAGGCGGTCCATTGTCGCGACCGTGCGGATCAGGAGCCCGGCACCCACCGCGCTGACCACGGTCAGCGCCACCTGGAGTGCCGCTATCGCTCTCTGGAACCGGGCGCTTCCGGCCTTGGCGACGCTGCGACTCGCTGCGAGCAGGTTGCGGATCTCGTGGCGAGACACGATCAGGCCGGCGGACGAGCCCGCCACCACGGCTGCGGCCGCCGCCACGGCCAGCGCCAGGGCCAGCGATCGCCCATCGAGCGCGACGCTTTCCAGGCTGGCGAAGTCGGCGGGCGTGAGCGCTGCGAGAACGCGCAGCGCAACCCAGGCGATGACGAGCCCACCCACGCATCCGAGGCCCGCAACGAGACCCGCATCGGCGAGGAGGCGCGCAACGAGCTGAGTCCGCGCGGCCCCGAGCGCGGTCCTGACCGCGACCTCGTGTGCAGCCGCGCTGCCACCCGCGAGGAGGAGCAGCGTGGCGTTGGCCACCGCCGCCAGAAGCAACAGGAGGGCCGCCGCGAGCGCGACAACGAGCACGGGGCGAAGTACCCCGAAGAGAAGCTCTTCGAAGGCGACCACGACCGGCTCGGCGCCGACCATGAAGCCGTCTCTACCCCGGTTTGTCGCGAACGCAGAGGCGATGTCGGCGGCGACGATCGCGGGATTGGCGCCGGGACTCAGGCGTCCCACGAGATCCATCTCGACAATGGGTGGGTTCGGGCTCACCGCCCAGTCCGGGTTCGCGCCCCTATAGGTCACCCACACGTCGGTCCCGCGCGGGAAATCGAATCGCGCGGGCGCCACCCCCACGATCGTGAAGCTCACGTCGTTCATGGGGAGGAGCGTGCCGATGACCCGCGGATCGGCGGCGAATCGGCTCCTCCAGGCGGCGTAGCTCAGCACGGCGACGGGCGGCGCGCCCACCTCGTCGTCGGCTCGCGTGAGAAGGCGACCGCGGGCGGGCGTCACGCCCAGGACCCCGAAGAGATCGCCGGCCACCCTGGCCTGCTGCAGGACGTACGTCTCGTCGCCCGGATCCACGACAGCGGTGTACAGCCCAGTGCTCGGCACCCCTGCGACACCCGACAAGCTGGCGACTCCGCGCTCGACGACCTCGAACCCCGCGTACCCGAACGGAATCTTCAGCGCGCCCCGCGCCGGGATGAGACGCCACACCACCACGAGCTCGTCCTGCCGCCGTACCGGAAGGTCGCGCAGCAGCGTCGCATCGACGGCCGCGAACGCGGCGGTGACCGCGCCGATCCCGAGCGCCAACGTCAGCGCGGCGGCGGCGCCACTCACCGGCCGGCGGCGAAGTCGGCGGACGGCCATTCGCATCTCGAGCATTCCTGTCTCCTCTAGCTCGGCAGATGTCGCACCATCAATGGAACACCACGGTCTTCAGCTCCGTCATCTCCTGCACGGCGTACTTGGGACCTTCTTTCCCCAAGCCGCTCTCCTTGAGACCGCCGTACGGCATCAGATCGGCCCGCCACTGCGGACCCCAGTTGATCATGATGTTTCCGGCCTGAACGCGGCGGGCGAACTCGATGGCCCAGTGCACGTTCTCCGTGAAAACACCGGCGGACAGCCCGAACGGCGAGTCATTGGCCAGGGCGATGGCTTCGTCGATCGAAGCGAACGGCGTGAGGCCGAGCGTCGGACCGAAAACCTCCTCGCGGAACACGCGCATGCGCGGAGTTACGTCAGCCAGGAGAGTGGCGGCGTGCATGGCGCCCTGGAACTCGCCGCCCGCGACCAGCCGTGCCCCTTCGCTTACAGCCTCCTTGACCCACTGATTCACGCGCGCAGCGTCCCGATCCCGGACCATCGGACCCATCTTCACGGTCTCGTCCAGCGGATTGCCTGTCGTGACGCCGCGCACGAGCGGCGTGAGCGCATCCACGAACCCGCCGTAGACATCGTCGTCCACGAGCACGCGCTGAGCGGAGATGCAGACCTGTCCCGCGTTCGCGTAGCCGTTGGCTACCGTCACCTTCGCCACACGTTCCAGATCCGCGTCCGACATCACGATGAGCGGCGAGTTCGAGCCCAGCTCGAGCGTCACCTTCTTGATCCCCGCGACCCGGCAGATCTCGAGGCCCACGTCACGGCTGCCCGTGAAGCTGATCTTGCGCACCCGCGGATCCGCGCACAGCGCCGTGCCCACGGTCGAGCCGGAGCCTGTGATGCACTGGATCGCCTCGGGCGGCAATCCGGCTTCCAGCAGAACCTCCGTCAGCTTGATGGCCGAAAGGGGCGTATCGGAGGCAGGCTTCACGATGACGGAGTTTCCGGCCGCCAGCGCCGGCCC
>JACQVC010000091.1 GCA_016209995.1 Gemmatimonadota bacterium | reverse complement strand
GTCACCAGCAGTCCGGGGTGAAGCACGATCGCGAACGGAATGATGAAGCCGGGGATGGCGATCAGGAAGGCGTGCCGGCTGGTCAGTCCCGTGGGGGCATGCGCGATTGCCGCGGCGGCGTAGGAAGCGAGCGCGACCGGCGGCGTCACCATCGTCATCATCCCGAAGTAGAAAATGAAGAAGTGCCCGGCCAGCGGAATGACGCCGAGCTGGCCGAGCACCGGTCCGATCAGCGTCGCCAGCAGCAGGTAGCAGACCGTCGACGGCAGCCCCATGCCGAGGATGATGGACGAAATCATGATGATGACGAGCGCCAGAAACAGACTCTCCTCGGCGAGCGGCAGGAGCGCAGCCGGAAAACGGGTGCCGATGCCGGTGAGCGTCACGATGCCGATGATGATGCCGACGCAGGCCGACGCGGCAATCAGCGGCACTCCGTCGCGCGAGGATTTCACGAAGGCCTGCTGCAGGCCCGTCCACGAGATCCGCGTGCGGGCGTTGGCCAGGCCGAGCGCCACGATCAGGCCGAGCGACACCGTGACGGCGCGAAACGGGGTGTAGCCGACGCCGAGCAGCGCCATCAGCACCCCGAGCGCCCCGAAGAAGATGACGCCTTCGAGCCGCCGCGCGCCCCGCCCGTCGGCGGAGGCGGGCGTCGGCAGCTCGATGTTGGCAATCATCGAGCGCCGCGCGTAGAAGTGGACGTAGAGGAACAGCGACAGGTAGTACAGCGCCGCCGGCAGGAGCGCCGCGCGAATGATTTCGAGGTACGTCACCGGCGGATCGACGATCTCGAGCATCATGTAGGCGGCGGCGCCCATCACCGGCGGCATGAGCGCGCCGCCCGAGCTGGCGGCCGCCTGCACGCCGGCGGCCGTGTGGGGCTTGAAGCCGGCGCTCCGCATCAGCGGAATCGTGAAGGTGCCGCATGTGGCCGTGTTCGCCACCGCACTCCCCGACAGCGTGCCCATCAGGCCGGCACTCAGCACGCCGACTTTCGCCGGTCCTCCTGCCGTCCGGCGAAACGTCCGGGTCGCGAAGTCGATGATGAACTCGGTGGCGCCCGTCAGCTCGAGCAGCGCCCCGAGCAGCACGAACAGGAACACGTAGGTGAACATCACGCTCAGCGCCACACCGAACACGCCCTGGGCCTGCAGAAACGCCTGGGCCACGATCCGCGCAACGGAGTAGCCGCGATGCGGGAAGGACCAGTCGGGCAGGAGCGCGCCCCAGTACGCGTAGGCGAGAAACAGCGCCGACAGGAGCGGCAGCGCGAGCCCAATCGTGCGCCGCGTCGATTCGAGAACCAGCAGCAGCCCGATGACGCCCACGACCGTGTCGGCCGTCGTCTCGAACCCGGCCCGGTTGCCGAGCGACTGGCCGGTGAGCCACCACGGCTCGAACGCCGGCTCGGTCTGCACCACCACGAACAGGCAGACCGCCACCGTCGCCAGCGCCAGGCCCAGGTCGAGCGCCCGGGCCGGGTTGTTCCCCTTCCAGGCCCGCCGCGCGGGCACGGTCAGGAACCCGACGACCAGGCCGAGCATCGCGAAGATCGCCAGCTGCGACTGTGGCCGCAGCTGCGGATAGTTCACCTCGAGCAGCGTGAAGCCGCACAGCAGCAGGCCCAGAGCTCGAACGACCAGCACAATCATGCGGGGCAGCAGGTGAGGACCCGGCCGCCGGTTATCGCGGCCAGATGCCGATTTCGCGGTAGTAGCGGACGGCACCCGGATGGAACTCGGTGCCCGTGTCGCGGACGACGTTGGCCGGGTTGATGGAGGCGCCAGCGGCGTGCCGCTGCACCACCTGCTCGCGGGCCTCGTACAGCGCCTTGGTGACGCGGTACACGAGATCCTCGGGCTGATCGGCCGAGGCGATCAAGTGCATCGACCCCGTGTCGAGGCAGGCGAAATCCATCGTCTGTCCGCGGTAGGTGCCGGCGGGGATGACGGCGCGGTCGAAGAAGATGTAGTCACGCACCAGGTTCTCGGTGGCCGCCTCGTCGAACGGCACGAACACGATATCCATCGAGGCCGCGGCCTGCGTGATGGACGCCGTGGGCACGGCGCCGCCGATGAACGCCGCCGCCGCTGAATTGTCGGCCAGCATGTCCACCGCCGCCGACTGCGTGGCGTTGAGCGGCGTGAAGTCGTTGTAGGTCAGACCGTGCGCCGCCAGCAGCGGGGTGATGAAGTACTCGAACCCGGCCCCGGCGGGGCCGACGACCACGCGCTTGCCTCTCAAATCGGCGATGGACCTCACCCCCGAGCCGGGCCGCGCGATGAACAGCGCTACGTTGGGGGCCATCGTCATCACCGCGCGGACCGGATACGCCCGATCCCAGCCTTCGGTGCCCCGCACGGCGAAGTACGTGACCGCCGCATTCGACAGGCCGAAGTCGAGCTCGCCCGACGTCAGCCGGCGGATGTTCTCCTGCGAACCGCTCGTGGCCTCCGCCGTGACGTTCCAGTTCTCCCCGGACTGCGAGTTGAGCACCTCGGCCAGGGCGCCGCCCACCACGAAGAACGCTCCGCCCGGGGGCGCCGTGCCGATGCTCAGGAACCCGCGGTCGGCCGCACCGCCGGGGTCGCCCGATCCGCCGCCGCAGGCGGCGGCGACGAGCAGGGCCAGCACCAGGCCAGAGAGATGTACAGCGCGCGCCATCAGCCCTCCCTCTCAGATGACGAAAGACGTATCTTATACCTACATGAGCTCTGATCGATCGACCCGAACCCGGCGAATACCCGCAAGCCTTCGAGCGCTACGTGGCGCTCGTCCCGCCCGGAGACGTGCTGATGGTACTGCACGAGCAGAATGAGATGCACCTGCACGAACTCGCGCCGCTGACCGCGGCGCAGGCCGAGTACCGGTACGCGCCGAACAAGC